>DATFWE010000203.1:0-10276 GCA_035259575.1 Haliangiales bacterium | reverse complement strand
GGGCCCCTGCCCCGCCGGCTCGGCCGCTTCGACGCGCTGGCTACGCTGATCGTCGTCGGTGGGGTGGGCGGGGTCGGCGCGCTGCGCGACCACGTCCTCGCCGCCGCGTCGCCGGTCCGGCGAGGGGCGGACGCGCTCGTCGCGCCCGGTCCGCTCGGCGACGACGCCGCGGTGTGCCGCGTCGCCGCGGTCTCGAGCGAGGCCCTCGCCCGCGCGCTCCGCGCGCTGCTGGCGCCGGTCGCCGAGCTCCTCGGCGACCAGCCGCTCATGTCACGTCATTGCTTCGGCCCGACGACCGGCCCGTCGCCGACGATCGAATAGCCCGCGGGCGTCGCGGGGCACGTCGCCGCCGCCGCGGCCGCCTGCGCGGCCGCGCTCGCCGCGGAGGCGGCGCTCTGATCGTGCGGCACGACGACGGTGCAGCACGCGTGGCCGGAGTTTCCGGACGTGTCCGCGGCGGTGCCCGCGATCAGATAGACGCGGCCGTCCCCGTCGCCCGATCGTTCCGAGCGCAGGCGCAGCGCCCCCGGGGCCAGGCCCGTCGCGTCGGGCGAGAACATCTCGCCGCCCCCGGGCGCCCGATCGTCCTCGTCGCTGAACACGGCGATGGCCACCGGCAGGGGACCCTCGCAGACGTCGGTCGCGGCGGCGGCGAGCCCGACGCCGACCAGGTCATGGTTCGGCGGCCACAGCGCGGCGGTCGCCACCGAGCAGCTCACGACCGGCGGCGTGGTGTCGACGATCGTCACCGGCGTGGTGCAGCTCGCCGTCGCCTGGCCGTCGCTCACCGTGACCGTCACGGCGTGCGCCCCCTTCGCGTAGGCGTGCGCGAACGTCACCTGCGCGGTCGCCGGGCCCCCCGCCGGCACGATGGTGGTCTGCGCGGCGACGCCGTCCACCTGCCACGTCACCGACAGCTCGTCGCCGTCGGCGTCGCCGACCGTCGCCGTCAGCGTCACCGGGGTGCCCGCAGGCGACGCGCACTCCACCGTGGTCGGCGGCGGGCAGTCCACCGTAGGGTCGTGGTTCACGAGCAGCCGCGTCCAGAAACCGCGGCCGCGCGTGGCCGCGTACAGGACGGGCGGATCGGCGTTGTCGGCGTTGACGACGAGATCCTCGACGGTCTCGTGCAGGCGCAGGCCCTTGGAGTAATCCTGCCAGTGCCCGCCGCCGTCGAGGCTGCGGAACACGCCGGCGCTCGTCGCCAGGAACAGCTGGCTCGTGTCGCGCGGGTTGGCGACGAGGCGGTAGAGATCGAGATCGGGGTCGATGTCCCCCTTGACGTCGATCCACGTCACTCCCGCGTCGAAGCTCATGAACGTGCTCGTCGGCCGCGCCCGGCCGCTCGTGTAGTAGATCGTGTCCGGCTGGAGCGTGGAGCGGTCCGCGTTCGTCCGGGCGTCGGCATCGGCGGGCGGCGCGCACGTCGGCGGCGGCGGCGTCCCGCACAGGGGCGGCGTGCGTTCTTCGAGCGGCAGCGAGCCGAGGTCGGCGCGCGCGCCGGAGTACGCGAACAGTCGCTGGTCGCCGGACACCGTCATCACCAGCTCGTGGCGGGCGGGGTTGGTGGTGTGATCGAGCTCGACGATCGACCCGGGCACCTTGTCCGGCCCGACGAGCTGCCAGTCGCACAGGAGGAACGTGGCCACCGGCTTGTAGTACACGCCGGTCGACGTCGCGCCCGGATCGTCCGGCTTGTCCTCGTCTTCATCGATCTGGGAGTCGTCGGTGTGCGTGAACACGAAGGGCAGCGCCACGCCGGGCGTGGGATCGATCAGCATCGTCGCCCGGTTGTCGCCCTTCAAGCCGCAGTCGACGCTGTGGTTCGTGGTCCCGGAATCGAACGACAGGAAGCGGTGGCCGGGAAGCCCCTTCGCCAGGATGGTGGTCGAGAACGCGACCGAGGTCGGATCGTCGGGCGAGATGCTGACCTGGCCGCCGTCGCCTCCGGAGATGCGGAGGATCGCGGGGTCGTGCGAGACGTCGGCGACCATGACGCCGTTGTCCTGGAGGCCCGCCATGATCACTTTCGGGTCGGAGTGGGACGCGGCGAAGCCGCCCTGCCCGGGCTTCCCCCCCGACGACGGCTCGAGCGCGTTGATGCCGAGCAGGTTGCCGGTGTCGTCGAGCGTGTGGGCAACGAAGTCGTAGAGGTAATAGCCGCCGTCGTTCGCCATGACGATCGTCCGGCCGTCGGGGAGAAACAGGATGTGGTTGTAATCGTGGTGGCCGCCGTCGACGGTCGTGTCCCAGACGACCGCCGCGGCCGTGGCGGTGTGCGTCTCGGCGGGGGTCTGGAGGCCGAAGATGAGGTGATTGGCATCGAGAGGATCGGCGGCGATTCCGGCCGTGTGCCCGCCCTGGTTCAACGCATCCACCGCGGCATTGTCCGCGTTGGTGGAGATCTCGGCCCACGCGGTCGTCGTGCCCGTCGAGTGGGTGGGGTCGCAGGGAGGCAGCGCCTCGAGCTGGTCGTAGCGGTAGATGCCGGTGAGCGCGCCCGCGAGGTCGATGACCAGCGCGTAGACGTAGCGATCGTCCGCCGCGCTGGCGGCGAGCGAGATGCGCCGGATGGGGGCGGCGATCCCGCTGCCGAGCGGGCACCAGTCGAGCCCCCCATCGGTCGAGTAGAGGACGCCCATCCCCTTGACGCCGGCGTACCACGTCGCGGCGTGGCTCGGATCCTGGAGCAGGTCCGTGGCCTCCTCGCCCTTGAGCGTGCGCGACGAGGTGAGCCCGAAGTCGGTGCTGCGCCAGATGCCGACGGAGCTGGCGGCGAGCACCGTGTCGCCCGTGGCGTCCGACCGGTCCGCGGCGATGCGCCAGACGTGCGTCGGCGCGAGGGAGAGCACGTTCGCGCTCCACGTCGCGCCGCCGTCGGCCGTGCGGTAGATGCCGTCGCCGTCGCCCCACGTCGTCCCGGTGCCGACGAGAATGCGGTCGGAGCCGAGCGCATGGACGACGAAGGAACCCAGCGTGTGCGACCCCGGGAAGTTGTCCGCGATGGGGATCCACTTGACGACGTGTCCGCCCGCGTCGACGCTCGATTTCCACAGCCCGCCGTGCGACGAGCCGATCCACAGGATGTCGCGCCCCTGGTGCTCGTCGAAGGCCCAGGCCGACTGCGCCGCACGCCCGGACTGGTGGTGCGGCGGCTCGGGGCCCGCCGACGAGCCGGTGTTGAACTCGCCCGAGCCGACCTCGACCCACCCGAAGGAGGAGCTCCCCGACGCGCTACCGCTCGGGGCCGAGCACATCTTCGGCCCGGCGGCGATGAGGAGGAGCAGGCCCGAAACAGACATCGTCCCCCGCCATGCCAGATCCCTCATGGACGTCCTCCAATGTCCACTCTACGCCGGTTCGGCGCGCGCGGGCCGCTTGTCTGGGGTAACGCGTTGCGTTAGCGTCGGTGGATGCACCTTGCGCCTCGCGATCTCGACAAGCTGGTCGTGCATCAGGCCGGGGTCCTCGCGCAGAAACGCCTCGCGCGCGGGCTGCGCCTGTCGTACCCGGAGGCGGTGGCGCTCGTCGCCGCCCAGCTTCTGGAATTCATTCGCGACGGCAAGAGCGTCGCCGAGCTCATGGATCTCGGCCGGCGGCTCCTCGGGCGGGGCGAGGTGATGGCCGGCGTGGCGGAGATGATTCACGAGGTGCAGGTCGAGGGCACCTTCGCCGACGGGACCAAGCTCGTCACCGTGCACGACCCGATCTGCCTCGACCACGGCGACCTCGCGCTGGCGCTCCACGGCAGCTTCCTGCCGGTGCCGCCCCCGTTCCCCGACGCGACCGACGCCGGCCCGCCGCCGGGCGCGACCGACGTCCGGCCGGGAGAGATCGAGCTCAACGCCGGGCGGCGCACCGAGGAGATCGCGGTGGTGAACCGCGGCGACCGCCCAATCCAGGTGGGCAGCCACTTCCCGTTCGCCGACGTGAACGCGGCGCTCGAGTTCGACCGCGCCCGCGCCGCCGGCATGCGCCTCGACATCCCGGCGGGCACCGCGGTGCGGTTCGAGCCGGGCGACGCGAAGACGGTGCGCCTCGTCGGGGGCCCGCCATGAGTGAGCGAGCGGAGCCAGGGAGTGAGCGAACGCGGGCGAGGATCGAAGCGACCCCGGAGCGAGGCGCAGCCGAGCGACATGGAGCTCCGAGCCCGCGCGAGCGAACGGAGCAACAACGATGATGCGCATCGACCGCCGCCACTACGCCGATCTGTACGGCCCGACCGCCGGGGACCGCGTCCGCCTGGGCGACACCTATCTGTGGGCCACGATCGAGCGCGATCTCACGAGCTACGGGGACGAGTGCGTGTTCGGCGGCGGCAAGGTTCTCCGCGACCGGATGGGCCAGGCGGAGGGCGTCGCCGACGCCGACGCGCTCGACTGCGTCCTCACCAACGCGCTCATCATCGACTGGAGCGGCATCTACAAGGCCGACATCGGCATCAAGGGCGGGCGCATCGCCGGCATCGGCAAGGCCGGCAATCCGCGCGTCATGGCGGGCGTGACGTGGGGGATGATCGTGGGCGTGACCACCGAGGTCATCGCCGCCGAGGGGATGATCGTCACCGCCGGCGGCATCGACAGCCACATCCACTTCATCTGCCCCCAGATCGCCGACGAGGCGATCGCCAGCGGCCTCACCACGCTCGTCGGCGGCGGCACCGGCCCCGCGACGGGGACCAAGGCGACGACCTGCTCGCCCGGCGCGCGCCACGTCGCGCTGATGCTGCAGGCCACCGACGCCCTCCCGGTGAACATCGGCCTGACGGGCAAGGGCAACACGTCGCGGCCGGAAGGGCTCGTCGAGCAAGTGCGCGCCGGCGCGATGGGTCTCAAGCTCCACGAGGACTGGGGCTCGGCGCCGAGCGCGATCGACTGCTGCCTGGGCGTCGCCGAGGAGGAGGACGTCCAGGTCACGCTGCACAGCGACACGCTCAACGAGTCGGGCTACGTCGACGCCACCATCGCGGCGTTCCGCGGGCGCACGATCCACGCGTACCACACCGAGGGCGCGGGCGGCGGGCACGCCCCCGACATCATCCGCGTGTGCGGCGAGCCGAACGTGCTGCCGAGCTCGACCAACCCGACGCGGCCGTTCACCGTGAACACGCTCGACGAGCACCTCGACATGCTGATGGTGTGCCACCACCTGGACCGCGAGATCCCCGAGGACGTCGCGTTCGCCGAGAGCCGCATCCGCGGCGAGACGATCGCCGCCGAGGACATCCTCCACGACCTCGGCGCGATCAGCATGATCTCGTCGGACTCGCAGGCGATGGGGCGCGTGGGCGAGGTCATCTGCCGCACCTGGCAGACCGCACACAAGATGAAGCTCCAGCGCGGCGGGCTCGACGACAACGCGCGCATCCGCCGCTACGTCGCCAAGTACACGATCAACCCGGCGCTGGCGCACGGTTTTGCCCACGAGGTCGGCTCCGTCGAGGTGGGCAAGTGGGCGGACCTCGTCGTGTGGCGGCCGGCCTGCTTCGGCATCCGGCCCGAGCTCGTGCTCAAGGGCGGGTTCGTGGCGTGGGCGCAGATGGGCGACGCCAACGCGTCGATCCCCACGCCGCAGCCGGCGTACCTGCGCCGGATGTTCGGCGCGCTGGGGGGCGCGCGCGGGCCGTCGTCGTTCGCGTTCGTATCGCGGCGGGCGGTCGCGGAGGACACGCTGGCGCGGCTCGGGCTGCGCAAGCAGATCTCGGTGGTCCGCGGCTGCCGGACGGTGACCAAGCGCGACATGAAGCTCAACGACGCGCTGCCGCGCATCACCGTCGATCCCGAACGCTACGAGGTGCGCGCCGACGGCGAGCTCCTGCGCTGCGATCCCGCCGCCGAGGTGCCGCTGGCGCGGCGGTACGCGCTGTTCTGATGTGGCTCCTCCTGCAGCTCGCCGACTCGGCCTTCCCCGCGGGCGGGTTCCCCCACTCGGCCGGGCTCGAGGCCGCGGCCCAGCTCGGCGACGTCGACGTCGCCGCGTTCGCCGCCGACGCGGTGTGGGGGGCGGCGCACGCCGCGCTCCCCCTCGCCCGCGCGGCGCACGCGGCGCACGCGGACGGGCCGGCAGCGCTGGCGCGGATCGACGCGCGTGCCGAGGCGGCACTCCTGAACCACGTGCTGCGGCGGGCGAGCCGGGCCCAGGGGCGCGCGTTCCTCCACGCCTGCGCCGCGGCGTTCCCCGAGACCGCCGCCCTCGAGCCCGTGCTCGCTCACCTGGCGCCCGCTCAGGGAGCGGTCGCCGCGGCGCTGGGCGCATCCGTCGCCGACGCCGAGACGCTCGTGCTCCACACCACGCTGCGGGGCGTGCTGTCCGCGGCGGTGCGCCTGGGGCGGATCGGCCCCCTCGAGGCCCAGGGCGTGCAGCGCGGGCTCGCCGGCATACTGGAGGCGGCGCGCGCCGCGGGCCGCCGGGTGGGCCTCGACGAGCTGGCGCAGTCCGCGCCGCTCCAGGACGTCGCCGCGGCGCTTCACGACCGACTTTACTCGCGGCTGTTCCAGTCCTGAGGAGACCAGCATGCACGAAGGCCACGACGATCACCACGACGACGACGGGGGACCGGGGCATTTCGGCGCGCGCGAGCCGGCGCGGGCGCGCGACTACCGCCGCCGCGCGTTCACCGTCGGCATCGGCGGCCCGGTGGGCAGCGGCAAGACGGCGCTCGTCCTGGCGCTGTGCCGGGCGCTGCGCGACCGCGTCCGTCTGGGCGTGGTGACGAACGACATCTTCACGCGCGAGGACGCCGAGTTTCTCGAGCGGAACGAGGCGCTGCCCGCGCGCCACATCCGCGCGGTCGAGACCGGGGGCTGCCCCCACGCGGCGATCCGCGAGGACATCACGCCCAACCTCCTGGCGCTCGAGGAGCTCCAGGCCGAGGTCGCGCCCGAGCTGCTGCTGCTCGAATCCGGCGGGGACAACCTGGCGGCCCAGTACAGCCGCGAGCTCGCCGACTACACGATCTACGTCATCGACGTCGCCGGCGGGGACAAGGTGCCGCGCAAGGGCGGGCCGGGCATCACCCAGTCGGACCTGCTCGTCATCAACAAGACCGACCTGGCGCCGCACGTGGGCGCCGACCTGGACGTGATGGCGCGCGATGCTCGGCGAATGCGCGGCGACGGCCCCACCTTGTTCGCGCAGGTCGTGCGCGGCGAGGGGATCCAGACTATCGTGGAGCACGTGCTGGCGGCCTGGAGACGTCAATGAAGCGAGCGAGCGGAGGCGCCGATCAGGCGACCCTGGAGCGAGGCGCAGCCGAGCGACCCGGAGCCCGGCGCCGGAGCGAGCGAGCGGTGCAACAATGAAGCTGGTGTCGATCTTTCTCACCCCCACGGGCGGCGCGCCCATGCGGGAGGTCCGCGAGGCGCGCGCCGAGATCGGCGTCGGCCTGGCCGGGGATCGCTACGCCGGCGGGGCGGGCACGTTCTCGCGGACCGTGGGGAGCGGGCGGCACGTGACGCTCATCGAGATCGAGGCGCTCGCGGCGGCCGAGCGGGACTACGACCTCGCGATCGCGCCGGCGCTGACGCGCCGGAACCTGCTCGTCAGCGGGGTGGCGCTGAACCACCTCGTCGGGAAGGAGTTCCAGGTGGGCGAGGTGCGCCTCCTGGGCACGCGCCTGTGCGAGCCGTGCAACCACATGGAGGAGCTGTCGGGCATCGCCGGGGCGCGGAAGGCGCTCATCCACCGCGGCGGCCTGCGCTGCGACGTCGTGCGGGGAGGGACGCTGCGCGCGGGGGACGCGGTCGTGGTGTGAACCGAGCGACGGCTTGCCCTTCAGCGAGGCGCGGCGGGGGCGTATTCGTCGTGGCGCCTGAGCCAGCCCATGGCGTCGTCGCCCTCGTCGCGCCCCTTGGCCGTGATGTCCAGGTACTGGTACGCCACGTTCATCGCGTCGATGCCGCGGCCGTAGCACGAGTAGGTGTGGAACACGGCGCCGTCGGGGCCGCGCGCGAAGGCGCTGATGCCGGGCATCTCGCAGCCCGGGGCGTCGAACGAGCCGTAGTTGTATGCGGTGCGCTTCTCGGCGACGGCCTCGGGCGTGAACGACACCTGGAAGTCGTAATTGAAGTCGCTGGCCAGCGACGACACCCACTTGAAGCGCCAGCCCATGCGCCGCTGGTAGGCGGCGAGCTTCTCGTAAGGGCCGCGCGAGACCACGACGAAGCTGGTGTCGCGGTACGCGAGGTGCACGTCGATGCCGTCGTAGCCGTCGGCCCAGAACGAGCAGCTCTTGCAGCCGGCGTCCCACGACGGGTCGAACATGAAATGCGACACGACGAGCTGGCCGCGCCGGGCGAACAAGTCGGCGAGGGTCTCCTCGCCGGCGGCGCCGTGGAACACGTAGCGCTTGTCGACGCGCACCCACGGCAGCGCGCGGCGGGCGGCGCTGAGCGCGTCGCGCGCGCGGGTGTGCTCCTTCTCGCGCGCGAGCAGGGCGCGCCGCGCGTCGAGCCATTCTTCGCGAGAGACGATCTTGGGGGTAGCGGTCATGGGCGTTTTCCTTTCGGGCGCTTGACGGCGCGGACTTTTCCGCTCGGCCCGCCGCCGCAGTAGAAGAGCTCGCCGCCGTCGGACTCCAGGCCGGTGACGAAGGTGCCCGCGGGCATCTCCAGGCGCTCCAGCACGGCGCCGCTCTGGGGATCGACGCGGCGCACGTCGCTGGCGTCGTCCTCCCACGTGCCGTGCCACAGCTCGCCGTCGACCCAGGTCACGCCGGTGACGAAGCGGTCGCTCTCGATGGTGCGCAGGATGGCCCCGGTCGCGGGGTCGATCTGGTGGATCTTGCGCTCGCGGTACTGCCCGACCCACAACGTCCCGTCGGCCCAGGCGAGGCCCGAGTCGCGGCCGTGGCCCGGGGCGGGGATCGAGCGGACGACGGCGCCGCTCGCGGGGTCGATCTCGTCGATGCGGTCCTCGGCGATCTGGTACAGGTGCTTGCCGTCGAAGGCGGTGCCGGCGTCGGCGGCGACGGCCAGCGAGCGGGTGGTCGCGCCGCTCGCCGGGTCCATGGCGACGAGGCGGCTGCCGGCGGCGATCCACACGTTCCGGCCGTCGTGCGACACGCCGTGCACGTGCGGGATGTCCGGGTAGGGGCCGTATTCGCGGACGATCTCCGCGGCGCGTTTCTTTTCGGGCATGAATTGGTTCTAACCGACCGGCAGCGCGGATGGGAGTAACAACGTCGTCGCGAATGGCGCGAGCGGGGGCGCCAGCCAGCGGCGCGCGCGGGCGCGGCCGACGGCGCGCACGCGGCCGGCGGCCTCGAGCTCGGCGAGCGCCCGCTGCACCGTGCGCTGGCTGGCGCCGAGCGCCAGCGCGAGGGCCGAGGTCGACCACGCCGCGCCGTCGGCGAGCAACGCCAGCAGCGACGCCGGCTCGCCGTCGATGGGCGGGGCGAGCACCGCGACGCCCGCGGCGATGCACGGCGTGAGCGCGAAGCCGACGGGGGTGGCGTCGACGCGGAGCAGCGGCCGCGCCAGAGCGCGCAGCCGGCCGATCTCGACGCGCAGGCGGGCGCGGTGCGAGGCGTTGGGGCGGCGCGCCTCGAACGCGCGCGCGATGAGGGCGTCGCGCTCGACGCCGGCCGGCGACGGCCACGCCTCGCCGAGGGCGCGCGCCAGCGCGAAGAGCACCGGACGGCGCGCGAGCGGCACGACGTCGGGGCCGCGGCGCAGCGCGCGGCGGCAGGCGTCGACGATCAGGTCGCCCGAGGAAAGGACGACCTCGACCTCCTCGAGGCCGAGCGCGCGCTCGACGCCGCCGCGCCGCAGTCGCGCCGCCGGGCGGGCCAGCGCGGCGCGCGCCTGCGCGACCTCGGCGAGGAGCGCGGGGATCACCGCGCGCGCCGCCGCGGCCTCGGCGCGATCGAGCGCCGCGCGCGCCGGCCCGACGCGCAGCGCGCGCAGCGCCAGGTCGGCGGCGGCGAGCTCCGCGACGGCGGCCAAGGGCGGCGGCAACTCGCGCCCCTCGAGGCGGCGCAACGCCGCGGCGGCCTCGGCGACGCGCCCGAGGAGCAGCGCGCGCCGCGCCGCGACCAGCCGCGCCCACCAGGCGTTCACACGGTCGCCGCGCCGCTCGAGGAGATCGCCGGCGGCGGCGAGCGCGCGCGGCGAGCCGGCCAGGTCGCGCGCCGCGAGCGCGGTCTCCGCCTCGGCGACGATGCAGCGGGCGCGCGCCACCAGCTCGGTGGGACCGAATCCGCGCGCGGCGCGGCGCAAGAGCTCTCGCGCGCGCGCCAGCTCGCCGAGCTGCGCCATGGCGATGCCGCGCAGCGCGA
>DATFWE010000202.1:0-2030 GCA_035259575.1 Haliangiales bacterium | reverse complement strand
TCGCGGGGCTGGGGCCCCGCCGGCCGAGGTGCGCTTAGGGATTCAGGAAGGTTCACGGCAGCGTCACGGGCGCGCGCGGCGCCTGGGTGAAGTCGAAGGCCTCAAGTGGGGCGGCGGCGCGCCGGTCGCGAGCGGTCAGGGACTGGAGCTCGAAGCGCCACTCGATCAGCTTGAGCACCGAGGCGTGGTCGTAGTCGCCGTGGCCGATGTAGCGGCGCTTCGCGTAGGGCGACACGATCAGCGCCGGCACGCGCGTGCCGAGCCCAAAGCGATCGACCACGGGCGGACGCACGTGATCGAACCAGCCGCCACCCTCGTCGTAGGTGATCACGACCGCAGCGCGCGGCCAGTAGCGGCTCGCCATCACCTCCTGCACCATCTCACCGACCCAGCGGTCGCCCGCGCCGATCGTCGACGACACCGCGTGGGCGTTGTCTTTCCAGTGCGGCTTCACGAACGCCACCGAGGGCAGGCCGCCGGCGCGAAGCGCCCGCACGAACTCGGACGTGTCGCGGATGTGGGAGCGGCCCTCCGGTGTCTCCATGATGCGCTTCACGTACTGGAACGGGTTGTGGTGGGGCATGAGGCCCTGCTTCACGGCATTGGCGCCTCCGCCCCAGCCGGTCGCGTACCAGGCCCACGTGATGCCGGCCGCGTCGAGCCGATCGGCGATCGTCGGCACCGTCTGCGGCGTCTTCAAGATGCTCGTCGTACGCTGCGGCGGGTACGGCGGATCGAGGTTGTTGACGACCCAGCCGTCGGGCGTCACCTCGCCGTCCTTCTCGACCAGGCCGTCCTTGCCGACGCCGGCGGCGCGCGCGGAGTCCGGCGCGTCCGGGTACCGGGCTACCGCCCCAGAGATGAGATAAAAATGATTTGCGAACGAGCCGCCGTGGATGCCCTGGAACCAGCCGTCGAGCAGGACGAAGTGGTCTGCGAGCCGCCACTGCATCGGGCTCGCTGCGCGGTTGTAGAACCCCATGGTGATGCCGCCGCTCGTCCCCTCCGCGACCCACTTGCCCATCGCGACGCCGTCCTCGCCTGCGCCGTACTGCCGCTGCATGTGATAGAAGCGGTGGACGGGATTGTTGGTCTCGTCGAATGGTCCCAGGTAGCGCAGCAGGAGGAACGGCGCGTTCGCCAGGTCGGCGGGAAGGCGCGGATCGGGCTTGCCGTCGCGACCCAGCGGCAGGGGCAGCTTCGTGTACGTCGCGCCGTTACGATCGGCCTGCCGGCCTTTGTAGCCGTCGAGCCCGTCGGCGCCCGGGTACGTGCCGAAGAGATGATCGAACGAGCGGTTCTCGAGGAAGAGCACGATGATGTGATCGATCGGCGCGTCACGACCGTTCGGTGTCTCGTCGCCGTTGAGGACATTGGAGAGGAGCTCACACGCGGCCAGGCCGAGAGCGATGAACGACAGCGCGAGCAGGCCTGGACGGCGGCGACGCATGAGGTATTCTAACTGACCATGACGACCCCAAGACTGATGGGAGCCGAAGTCCGGCGCAAGGAAGATCCTCGCCTCATCACCGGAACGTCGAGCTACGTGGGGGATCTCGCCCTGCCCGGCATGCACTACGTCGCGTTCGTGCGCAGCCCGCACGCCCACGCGCGCCTCAAGAAGATCGACGCCTCGGCGGCGCTCCGGCGCCCCGGCGTGTTCAAGGTTGTCACCGGCAACGACATCCGCAAGCTCTGCGCGCCCCTGCCTGTGGCCGCTGCCGGCGAGGGCGGGAGCGCGGACACCACCGCCAACGTCGGCCGCAAGCACTATCCGCTGTCGCTTGATCGCGTGCGCCACGTCGGCGAGGCCGTCGCGGCCGTCATCGCCTGCGCGGAGGGCGTTGCCGTCGACGCCGCCGACGACGTCGTCGTCGACTGGGAGCCGCTACCGGCCGTCAGCGATCCATTCGCGGCGATGGCCGAGGGCGCGCCCCGCCTCCACGAGGACGCGCCGGGAAACATCGAGCACCAGAACACCATCAAGGCCGGCGACCCCGACGGCATCTTCGCCAAGGCCAGGCGCGTGG
>DATFWE010000201.1:0-26476 GCA_035259575.1 Haliangiales bacterium | reverse complement strand
CGAACACATGGTAAGAGATCCCCGCCGTGTCCGTCTTCGACAAGCTCGGGCGCATCCGGGGCGTGACTTGGGTGTGGGAGGAGCAGGCCGGCCCGCTCGGCAAGGTCCCCAGCTCCGCCGACGCCGGCGTGATCGCCCAGGAGGTCGAGGCCGCATTCCCCGAGCTGGTCGTGACCGGCGCCGACGGGCACAAGCGGGTGAGCTACACCGGCCTGGTCGGCATCCTCGTCGAGGCCGTGAAGGAGCTCGAGGCGAGGAACGCCGCGCTCGAGCGGCGCGTGACCGAGCTGGAGCGGACGCTCGAACGCGCGAAGTAGGAGCGCGGAGCTATCCGGGCTCCCCGCCGCCCTTCGCGCGGGCCGCCTCCTGCGCGAGCCGGATGATCTGGTTCCCCGGCTGTCCGCCCACGACCGCCTGGAACGCCGGCAGAAAATCGCGCGCCTGCGCCACGCAGATCGTGCCCAGGCGGTTCAGCGTCGCGGGGCTGATGCCCTCGGGCGGGAACGCCGGCACGGTGAAGCGGCAGTAGAGGCGGCGGTTGGCGTGGTCGAGCCCGAACCCGGGCAGCTCGACGGCGTTGTTGAGAATGGCGATCGCCGTCTCGACGTCGGGGATCCGCTCGGGCGGGACGCCCTCGATCATCAGATGGATGATCTGGAGGAACGGGATCTTCGTCTCCCAGCGGATGAACAGGTTGCCCGGAAGCGGCGCCGCCTTGCTGGGCAGCTCGATGACCTGGGTCGCGGGATCGGCCGCGTGCGGGAACTTGTTGTCGACGAGAAACGCCAGGAGCTCCTGAAACGTCGTCACGGGCGTCATCGCGCCTCCTCGGAGGGCGATGGTAGCATCAGGAGCGGGCGGTCGACGATCGCGACGTGGGCGCCGGGCGTTCAAGGCGGTAGCCGAGCTGCCGGAGCGCGTCCACGTACAGGCCCGCGGCGTCGAAGCGGCCCGACCAGCCGATGACCGCCCAGTGGTCGGCCTCCACCTCGGCGATGACCTCGCCCCACCGCTGCGAGTCGGTCGGCACGACGCCGTCGTTGTCGCCCGACGCGCCGCGCAGGTAGGCGTAGGTCGGCAGGAGGAGCGGGTGCATCGCCGGCGCGCCGGCGAGGGGCACGCGCGCGACGATCGACACGTAGCGGACGCGCGGCGCGTCGCGGACGGTCGCGTTGAATTCGCGCATGCGCGCGGGCGTGAGATCGCGGAAGGCGGCCCGCTCGATGCCGAGGCGCTCGAGCACGCCGCGCGAGCCGCCGACGATCGCCGAGCCGAGCTCGGCGATCGGCGTGCCGAGGTGCGGCGTGGTCACGGTGACGAGCGCGGCGACGCGCGACGCGACGCCGAGGCGCGCGATGGCGTGACGGGCGTCGAGCCCGCCCATGCTGTGGGCGATGACGACCTGTCCCGCGACGTCGAGCTGCGCGGCCAGCGCCCGGGCGCGCGCGGCGACCCCGCGCGCGGGCGGGACCCGGGCCACGCGCACGTCGACGCCGAGCTCTCGCAGGCGATCCGGGACTCCGCGGAAGTAGTCGATCTGCGCGCCCGGCACGCGGAGGGCGTCGAAGCCGAGAAGCCCGTGCACCAACACCACCGGAAGGCGGCGCGGGATGTGGAGGGCGGGCAGAGATGTGCGCCGGCCGGGCGCCGGCAAGGCGGCGTGAGGCCGTCCGCTCTCGACGCGCCGCGCTGCCGCAGCGCGGCGACGGACGCCGACCACCGCCAGGACAATGGCAGCGACGAGGATCGGTGCCAGTATGGCGATCCAGAGCTGCTCGTTCACCCCCGCAATGTAAGGCTGCTAACGCAGTGCGTCAAGAAGCCGGCCCGGACGCATGATGCTAAGATGCCCGGGATGGACGAGCTGGCGCGCAGGGTCGGGTTGCGGCTCGAGCGCACCCTCGCCTCGAAGCAGTTCGCCGACGGCGCCTTCCGCAACCCCACCGGCGCGCGGCCCGAGCTGCAAGGGAGCGCGCTGCCGCTCCTGGGCGAGTACTTCTTCGGCAACGCGCAGCGCGTGCCCCCGGGACCGCTTCCCGTCGAGCGGCCCCACGAGGCCTGGGCGCGCCCCGCCGAGACGGGGCTCCGCGCCACATGGCTGGGGCACAGCACGGTCCTCCTCGAGCTCGACCGCCATCGCGTGCTGACCGATCCCGTGTTCGCGGAGCGCGCGTCGCCGTTTCGCTTCGCGGGACCCCGGCGGTTCCACCCCGTGCCAGCGACGCTCGACGAGCTGCCGCCGCTCGACGCCGTGCTGCTGTCGCACGACCATTACGACCATCTGTGCCGGACGACGATGCAGCGGCTGGCGCGCAAGCGCGTGCCCATCGTGACCGCGCTCGGGGTCGGCGCGCACCTCGAGCGCTTCGGCGTCCGCCCCGACCTCATCCGCGAGCTCGACTGGCACGAGTCCGTCGAGATCGGCGGCCTGCGCTTCACCGCGACGCCGGCGCAGCATTTCTCGGGGCGCGGCGTCCACGATCGCAACCGCACGTTGTGGGCGTCGTGGGTCGTCCAGTCGCCGCGCCGCAAGCTGTTCTTCTCCGGCGACACGGGCCTCACGCCCCAGCTCGCCGAGGTCGGGCGCGCGCACGGTCCGTTCAACCTCGTCCTGCTCGAGATCGGCGCGTTCCACCCCAGCTGGGGCACCATCCACCTCGGCCCGGAGAACGCGCTGGCCGCGTTCGCCATGCTGGGCGGCGGCACGCTGCTGCCGGTGCACTGGGGCACGTTCAACCTCGGCCTCCACGCGTGGGACGAGCCGGGCGAGACGCTCGTGTCGCTGGCCGCGGCGGCGGGGCGGCGCGTGCTCACCCCTCGGCTCGGGGCGGCGTTCGAGCCGGAGCGCGTCGACGGACCCATGCCCTGGTGGCGCGAAGTCGTCCCGTCGCCCGCACCGTCGCTGTGCCGCGCGTGATACGTCGCGTCGCGATCCTCCTTGTCGTTTTCGTCCTCGCGTTCGCTGCGGCGTGCGGATCGGACGCGGCGTCGTCGCCCTTCGTGCCGGCCTCGGGCACCACGATGGTGCTCACCAAGACGGTCATGGTCGGCACGCGGGAGATCGTGCTTTTCGTCCCGGCGTTCGCCTACGACGGGAGCCGCGCGTACTACCTTTTCCTCAACGATGGGCAGGACGCCGACGCGCTCGGGCTCGCGGTCACGCTCGACGATCTGTGGAAGAAGCAGCAGCTCCCGCCGATGATCGTCGTCGCGCTGCCGGTCTCGCCCGGCGGCACGCGCCTCCAGGACTACGGGACGGCGGAGCACGACGTGTCGATCGCGTGCGACCCCGGCGGCGGCTCGGGGCTTCTCGGCACCCAGGCCGCCGCCTACGCCCGCTACGTGATCGATCAGGCGCTTCCGGCGGCGGTGCGGGAGGTCGGCGTCGCGCCCGTGCCGGCGCGCACCGGGTTCCTCGGCGCCTCGCTCGGCGGCCTGTCGGCGTTCTCGATCACGTGGGACCACCCCGAGACGTTCGGCTTCGCCGGCGCGATGTCCGGGTCGTTCTGGTGGCGCACGATGTCCGGCACCGTCGAGCAGCGCCAGGCGAGCCGCATCATGCAGGCCATCGTCGCGCGCACGTCGCCGCGTCCGGCGATCCGGGCGTGGTTCGAGGCCGGCACCGACGACGAGACGGCCGACCGCGACGGCGACGGCATCATCGACTCCATCGACGACACGCTCGATCTCATGGCCGCGATGGGGCGCTCGGTTTTCAAAACGGCGTCGACATGGTCTACGACCAGGTCGAGCACGGCATCCACGGTTACGCGACATGGGCGGCGGTGCTGCCGGCGTTCCTCGCCTGGGCCACGGGGACCTGAGGAAGTTGTCCCCGCGCAGGCGGCGGGTGCAAGCTGGAGGCATGAGCGGCACATACAAGCTGGTGGACATCGTGGGGACATCGTCGGTGAGCTTCGCCGACGCGGTCAAGGCGGCGGTCGCCGACGCGGGGAAGACCGTGCGTCACATGGACTGGTTCGAGGTGAGCGACCTGCGCGGGCGCATCGCCGACGGCGAGGTCGTCGAGTTCCAGGTCACGGTCAAGATCGGATTCAAGATCGAACGCTGATCCGGGCGGATCGGGTCGTGTGGGCTCAGGGCGTGCCGGGCGCGACGAACGTCGCGGTTCCGGTCGCCACCAGCGAGCGCAGGAACTCGCCGTACTGCCCGCGCGCGTCCACGTTCCAGAAGTAGACGAAGTGGCCCTCTTCCCCGACGACCGGCGGGTACTGGGCGAGCACCGCCGTCACCGTCGCCGAACCCACCGTCGCGTTGCCGCTGATGGGCGGCGACAGCGCGGGGACGCCGAGCGCGGTCAGGCCCGCCACGGCGCCGAGCGGCGGGTTCGGCGTCGGGCTCACGCGGATCGCCGCCGCGAGCGCCTCGCACAGCGCGTCGGGGACGTAGTGGTCGCCGATGCCCTGGATCATGAGGATGTTCTTCGGGGCGTGGCCCGCGGACGTCTCGTGCACGATCGCGCCGCCGTAGTCGAGCGGGTCCGCCGCGTCGAGGAAGCTCTGCGCCGCCGCAAGGACCGGGTGAAAGTCGTCGAGCTCGCCGGTCCCCGAGAGCTGCAGCAGCGACTCGATCTCGCCCTTGATGTCGACGGGCTGGGTCTTGAGCAGCAGCGAAGCGGCGAGGCCGCCGCCCGCGCCCGACAGCACCGCGCCCCGCGCCTCCGGCTCGATGGCGAGGAACAGCGCCCCGCTGAAGCCGCCCTGCGAGTGGCCGAAGAAGAGGAGGTTGTCGGCGTCGAAGTGCACGTCGGCTGGATAGCCGGTCAGCGCCGCGCCGAGGGTCATCCGTTTCACGACGCGCAGGAGCTGGAAGTCGTCGGCCGCGCCGGCGCGAAAGTTGTCCCGCGTCGCGGCGAGGTTGGCGGGATTGAAGGTGTAGAACGCTTCGCAGGTCTGGCGCGAGCCCGGCGGGCAGAACGTATCGCGCGCGCCGTGGAGCGGCTGGTCGATGCCGATCGCCGCGATGCCGCGCGCGGCCAGGGCGTCGCCGGGGTTGTCGGCGCCAAGGATGCTGTCTCGGCTCCCGCCGGTGCCGTGGGCGACGAGCGCGATCGGGAGCTTGCCGCTCGCCGGCGCCGCGAGCGGCAACGTGAGGGTGAATTGCATGATCTCCGTCCCGTGCTGGACGGGGTTGCCGGCGGCGTCGAAGTCGAGGATGCCTCCGCTCGTCGCGTAGGGCGGCGTCCCGGTGCGGAAGCTCGGCGCCTCGTACGCGCCGGTGCAGTGGACGTAGAGCGACTGCCGATCGCACGCGAGGCCGGTGGCGTCGGGCTCGGGCAGCGCTCGCACCGCGGCGCGGATCGTCGCGAGATCGACGGTCGGATCTTGGGTCGTGAATACGGCCATGGCGGCGACGTCGGCGCGCGCGACGCCCTGGCGCTCGAGCTCGTCGAAGGCGGGCGCGTAGATGGCGCGGGCTTTCTCGACGTCGCCGTCGCCGGCCGGCGCCAGCGCCTTCACCGCCTCGAAGTCGACCGGGCTGGCGAGCGCCGCGCCGCGCGCGTCCTTCACCGAGCGCGTGACGACCGCGGCGTAGCGAGTGCTCGGGCGCAGGACGATGCCGGCGACCGGCATGATAGCCAGCACGTCGGCGGGAACGAAGACCGTCGCCGTCGCGTAGTACTTGATCTGCAGCGGAAAGCGGGTGCCGCGCGCGGGCGAGCCCGGGTCGACGTCGGCGAGGAAGACGTTCGCCGGCAGCGTCGATGGGTCGATCGCCGCCGAGAAGCGGAAATAACACGGCCCATGGGTCGACCAGCGCTTCGTGAGCTGCTGGACGGGCGGGAGCAGGAAGGCGAGCGCGCCGGGGACCCTCCCCCCGGGGAAGTTGCTGAGGTCGACGAGGCCATCGGCCTTGAGCCGCAGGTCGTTGGGGAAGGGGAGCGCGAAGAAGTCCGCGGGCAGGACGCCGCCGCGCGGCACCTCGAAGAGCGCGTGCGCCGCGGGGAGGCCGCCGTCCGCCGCCGCGCCCGCGCCCGAGCCGCACGCGGCCGCGAGGAGCACGACGGCGAAGGGCGTCCTCATGCTCGGCGCGGGGCAGGCGGCGGGCGCCATACCCGCAGTATCGCCGATCGACGGGCGGCGCGGGCGTCGGAGGCTAGCTCGTTCTCCACCAGGGCCGCCGGGGGTCTCTCGTTACATTCGAACTTGGCACTCGACGTCGGGGTCCCATCGCGTTACGGCCCGGACATGCGCATCGCGATCGTGACCTTCGACGGTTTCAACGAGATCGATTCGTTCGTCGCGTTCAACATCCTCAACCGGATGCGCGTCCACGGCTGGAAGGCCGAGATCGTGTGTCCGTCGGACACGGTGGTGTCGGGGAACGGCGTGCGGGTGACGGCGCAGCGGCCGCTGGAGTTCGCCAACGAAGCCGACGTCGTGCTGTTCGGCAGCGGGCGGCTGACCCCTCGGATCGTCGCGGATCCGTCGGTGATGTCGCGGTTCGGACTCGATCCGCGGCGCCAGCTCATCGGGTGCCAGTGCTCGGGCGCGCTGGCGCTGGCGAAGCTGGGGCTTTTGCGGGTGCTCCCCGTCTGCACCGACCTCGCCACCCGCCCGCTCGTCGAGGCCGAGGGGATCCGCGTGCTGTCGCAGTCGTTCTTCGCCGCGGGCAACATCGCGAGCGCGGGGGGCTGCCTGTCCTCCCCCATGCTGGCGGCCTGGGTCATCCGGCGGCTCGCCGATCGCGCGGCCGCCGAGACGGCGCTCGGCTACGTGGCGCCGGTGGGGGAGTACGACGCGTACATCGCCGGCGTCCTCGACGCGGTCGAGCCGTACGTGGCGGCCGGCGCCGGGCATTCCGGGCACGCGATGCAGGAATCGACCTAGCGGAACGGCACCGGTGCTCCGTGTCGCGCGGCCGCGGCGATCGGTTGCGCTTCCCCACGTCGCCGCCGCTCACCGGATTCACGACGACCTTGTTACTCCCCGCGACGTTCCCGGTCACTTAGAAGAACGTCAAAGGAGAACCCCATGAACATTGCGAACAAGACAGTCTTGATCACCGGCGCCAACCGCGGCGTCGGTCGGGCGCTCGTCGATGAGGCGCTCAAGCGAGGCGCAAAGAGGGTGTATGCGGGAACGCGCGGCGCACTGCAAACCGCCGACAAACGCGTGACGCCCGTGACGCTGGACGTGACCAGCGTTTCGCAGATCCAGCGGGCGGCCGCCGAGATCGACACCCTCGACGTCCTCATCAACAATGCCGGCGTCGCCATCTACGACGATCTGAGCAATTTCGACGTCGTCGAGCAGCACCTGGCCGTCAACGTCCTCGGGTCCCTCCACGTGACGCGCGCTCTCTTGCCGCTGCTGAAACGCTCCAAAGGGGCCATCGTCAATATCCTGTCCTTGGCGTCGCTCGCCCCCATGCCGGTCATACCCGCCTACTCCATTTCGAAGGCGGCCGCGTCCAGCATGACGCAGTCGCTGAGGCTGCTCCTGGCGGGCCAAGGCGTAACGGTCCACGGCGTCTTCCTGGGCCCGATCGACACCGATATGACCCGAGGCTTCGAGATACCGAAGGCGTCGCCCGAGTCCGCGGCGGTGGGCATCCTCGATGGGTTGGAGAAAGGGGAAGAGGATATCTTTCCCGATCCCGGGTCCCAGCCCGCGGCGGAGGGCTGGCGCACCGGCGTGGCCAAGGCGCTCGAGCGCGAGTTCGCAGCTTTCGTGCCGGACGGCGCGGCGAATCCCTAGCGCGCGCTACAGGAGTCGAACCTGTGACCTTTGGCTCCGGAGGCCAACGCTCTATCCAGCTGAGCTAAGCGCGCGTTTTCAGATTGTCGCGGTGAAGGTATGTCCCGGCGGAGCGGCGTGTCAAGCGGATCAGGCCGCGCGGAGCGTCGCCGCGTCGGCGGGCTCGGCGGGCGCGGCCGCCGGCGGCGCCTCCTTATAGCGGGCGAGGAAAGCGATCCCCTTCCACGCCTTGGCCAGCCAGAACGCCACGCCGAAGCCGACGACCAGGAGCACGGTCGAAGACAGGAACGCGCCGGTGAACCGCGGAGGCTTCTCCGACGACAGCGAGTCGATCAGCCACGCCGCCACGGGGATCGCCAGGCGCGCGAACAGGAACGGCACCACCATCGCCCACAGGAGCGACAGCGTCCCCCACTTCCAGAACCGCGCGTGCGCCCGCAGCGGCACCTTGTCGTGGAACTTCCGGCGGAAGATCTTCTGCGCCTTGCCGAGGTAGAGCGCGCTCCCCACGGTCACGGCCGCCACGTTCTCGACGGCGAACGCCGCCACCGCCACGATCGCGAACAGCACGACGCCGGTCGCCGCCGCCGGCTCCACCTGCAGGTAGAGGAACGCGAAGACGATAAGGTTGATCACCACGTCCATCGCCGGCTCGACCAGCGCGGCGAGGAGGAATCCGCCGACGACGGTCACGGCGATGAGGACGCCGATGAGAGCCAGCGTCGCCAGGAGCTCGCGCCCAATCTTGCGGAACGTATCCTTGACGATCCGCCCAGCCTGCGCCGGCTCCACGACCGCCCGCTCGGGCAGCCCCACGAGATCGCGCAGCACCGGCCAGAAATGGCGCGCGAACAGGACGACGGTGACGAGCGCGAGGAGGATCGGCATGTACCCCAGGAGCCAGCCGACGTCCTTGAAGATGGACGCCGCCTTCGTGAACACCGCCGCGTCCTGCTTGAGCTTGTGAAGGTTCTCGAGCAACGCCACGTGCACGGGCTCGTCGGTGTCGCCGCCGAGCTGCGCCAGCGTCGGCTCGATCACCGCGGGTCCCAGCTCGGCGAGGTCGTCGGCGTTCTTGTCGAGCGCGGAAAACGCCCCGTCCACCATCGCCACCTGCGGGCTCGTCACCGACGCGAGCCCGCCCTGGACGCCGCGGAGCAGCATGAACGTCAGCGTGAACAGGTTCACCGCGAGGAAGAACGCCAGCGCGGCGATCGCGCTGTATTTGAACAGCGCGAAGAGCTTCCACGGGTGGCGGCGCCGCAGCCACAGCGGCATGAGCAGCATGAGGCCGCCGAGGAGCGAGAAATATCCGAGGAAGTCGCCGACGCGCTCGAGCTGCGCGCCCTGCTTGTCGGCGAGCTTGTCCTCGAGCTTGGTGACGACCTTCTCGCGAACCTCGGCCACCTTGGCCCGGATGACCTTGGCGTACGCGGCCGGATCGACCGGAGCGACCGCCTCGGGCGCGGCCGGCGGCGCGGGCGCGGGCGCAGCCTCCTCGGGATGTATCTCGAGCGGGGGCTCTTCCGCGTACGAGAACGAGCTCCACGACACCACCAGGACGAACGGAATCAGCCTCCGCACGACACACCTCCGCGCGCGTTTCCGCACCATTTCTCACATGTGGGGCAGAGGTGTCCAGGCAGAAATGCCTGGCGGCTCAGCTCGGCTCGGAAACCTTGGACTTTCGCG
The DNA here is from genome assembly GCA_035259575.1 of Haliangiales bacterium. Taxonomy (GTDB): domain Bacteria; phylum Myxococcota_A; class Polyangia; order Haliangiales; family SHYZ01; genus DATFWE01. Next base: position 17,063 of record DATFWE010000201.1, on the reverse strand, counting down.
AGAATACGCGCTTGCCCGCGACGATCAGCCGGTCGGCGATCACGTAGAACGCGGGCACGACGAGGAGCGACAGCGCGGTGGAGACGACCAGGCCGCCGATGACCGCGATCGCCATGGGCGCGCGCACCTCGCCCCCCGGCCCGAGCATGAGCGCCGAGGGCACCGCGGCCATCATCGTGGCGGTCGAGGTCATGAGGATCGGACGCAGGCGCACCGGCCCGGCCCGCGTTATGGCCGCCACGGCGTCGAGCCCCTGCTCGCGCATCTGGTTGGCGTAGTCGACGAGGATGATCGAGTTCTTCTTGGCGATCCCCATGAGAAGGATCAGCCCGATCATGCTGAAGATGTTGATCGACTTGCCGGCGATGACGAGCGCGACCAGCGCGCCGGCGACAGTGAGGGGAAGGATGCTCAGCACCGTCAGCGGGTGCATGAACGAGTTGAACTGCGACCCGAGCACCATGTACGCGACGAGCACGCCGAAGACGAGGGCGAACGCCAGGCTCATGAACGACTCGCGGAACGTCGCGCTGGAGCCGTCGAGCTTGATGCGGAGCCCCTGGGGCAGCTTGATCTTCTCCACGAACTCGAGCGCCTCCGCCTGGGCGTGCCCGGGCGCGACGTTGGCGAACACGCTGATCGCCCGCTCGCGATCCTTGCGCGAGATCGACTGCAGCGCGGGCTGCTCGACGAGCGTCACCAGCGAGGACAGGGGCACGAGCTCCCCGGCGCGCGTGCGCACCTTGAGGCGCGCGATGTCCTCCGGCCGCGACCGCTGTTCCTTGAGCAGGCGCACGCGCACGTCGACGCGCCGCCCGCCCGTCGAGTACTTGCCGACGCGGCCGCCGCCGACGAGCGCGTTGATCGACGCGGCGATGTCCTCGACCGACACGCCCACGTCGGCGGCGAGCGCCCGGTTGGGGATGATCCGCAGCTCGGGCATTCCGACGCGATAGTCGGTGTCCACGTCGGTGGCCAGGCCGCTCCGGCGGAGGTGGTCGGCCACGTCCTGCGACGCCGCCACGAGCTTGTCCCAGTCGGGACCGCGCACCGAGAACTCGATGGGGAAGCCGCGCGACGCCGTGAACCCCGACTGCGACAGGTCCTGCACGATCGCGCGCACGCCGGGGTAGGAGTTGAACTCCTTGCGCAGGATCGCCCCGAACTCGTTCTGCGTGAGCGACCGCTCCCCCGGCGGCTTCAGCGTAACGAAGAAGACGCCCCCGTTGACGCCGGCGCCGAACCCGCCGACCACGCCGAACGCGCGCACCACCTCCGGGCGCGCCAGCGCGAACGCCTCGGCGCGCTTGAACACCTTGTCGGTCTCGGCCAGATCGCTCCCCACGGCGGTCGTGATGCGTACCAAGAGGCGGCTCTGATCCTGCGGCGGCACCATCTCCTTGGGCAGCGCGACGAACACGAAAATCGATGCCGTGAACACGGCGGCGCCGAGGATCAAGATGAGGAGGGGGAACCGCAGCGCCCGCCCCAGCACGCGGCCGTAGCCGTGCGCGAGCCTCTCGAACCCGACGTCGACCAACCGGCCCAGGCGGCTGCGCTGGTGGCGCGACACGTCGAGGATCTGGGCGCAGCGTGCCGGCGCGAGCGTGACCGCCTCGAGGTACGACAGGAACACAGCAACCGACAGCGCGATGCCGAACTGCATGAAGTAGCGGCCGATGAGGCCCTTCATGAACACGACGGGCAGGAAGATGGCGATGATCGCCAGCGTCGCGGCGAGCGCCGCAAACGTGATCTCGGCCGTGCCCTCGCGCGCCGCGGTCACCCGGTCCTTGCCCGTCTCGGCGTGGCGCACGATATTCTCGAGCACCATGATCGCGTCGTCGACGACGATGCCCACCGCCAGGGCCAGTGCGAGGAGCGTGAACATGTTGAGGGTGAAGCCGAGGAAATAGATGACCGCGATCGTCCCCATGAGCGACATGGGGATGGCGAGCACCACGTTCACCGTGCTCGACAGCGAGCCGAGGAACATCCAGCACACCAGGCCGGTCAGCAGCACCGCGAGGAGGAGCTCGAACACGACCTCCGCCACCGACTCCTTGATGAACTGGGTCGAGTCGAAGTTGAGCCCGACCTTCATGCCCTCGGGCGCCGTCCGGCGCACCTCGTCGAGCTTGGCGTTGATGGCGTCGGCGACGGCCACGGCGTTGGCGCCGCGCTGCTTGCGCACGCCCAGCCCCTGCGCCGGCTCGCCGTTGACGCGCGCGATGCGACGCTCGTCCTCGAAGCCGTCCTCGACGAGGGCGACGTCGGCGAGGTAGATGGGCGCGCCGTTGACCTGGCGCACGACGATCTTGCGCAGCGTCTCCAAGTCCATCGCCTCGCCAAGGACGCGCACGCTCGTCTCCCGCCCCTGCGTCTGCAGGAATCCCGCCGGAAGCTCGACGTGCTCCCGCCCGAGCGCGGCGGTCACGTCGGTGACGGTGATCCCCTTGGCGTCGAGCTTGTTGGCGTCCACCCAGATGCGGATGTTCCGGTCGAGGTAGCCGCCCATGTTGATCTCGCCGACGCCGGGGACGGTCTGGAGCGCCTCCTTGAGGCGGTAGCGGGCGAAATCGGCGAGCACCTGCCGCGCGAACGGCCCCGACACGCCGACCCACATGATCGGCTGATCCTCGGGGTTGGACTTGGACACAATCGGCGGGTCGATGCCGCGCGGGAGGCGCTGCATCACCGACGCGACCTTGGTCTCGGCGTCCTGGAGCGCCACGTCGACGTTGCGCGACAGGTCGAGCTCGACGGAGATGTTGGCGCTCCCCTGCTGCGACGAGGACTGGATGGTGCGCACGCCCTCGAGCTGGGTCACCGCCTCCTCGATGATGTCGACGACGTCGTGCTCCATCACCTCCGGCGCCGCCCCCTCCCACGTCACGTTGATGTTGATGTTGGGGTAATCGACGTCGGGAAACTGGCTGATGCCGATGCGCCAGGCGGCGACGCCGCCGAACACGACCGTCGCCGCCATCATCATCCAGGCGAACACCGGCTTGCGGATGCAGACGTCCGTCAGTTTCATGGTCGGACACCCCCGTCGGGCGCCGCGCCCGCGACGGTCACCGACGCGCCGTCGCGCAGCGCCTCCGCCCCGCGCACGACGAGCTGATCGCCGGGCTTGAGGCCGTCGAGCACCTCGACCTTGCCGTCGGGGGTCCGCATGCCCAGCTTGACGATCCGCTCGCGCGCGACGTCCCCCCCGCCTTCGCCTTCGACGACGAAGGTGAGGAGGCCCTTCTCGCTGGGGCGCACCGACGCCTGCGGGATGACCGCCGCGTCGCCGCGCGACGCCACCGGCACCGACACCTCGGCGAACGCCCCCGGCCGCAGCGCCGCCGTGCCCGCCGGCGACAGCGCGCGCGGGCCCTCGGGCCGCGCCGTCGCGCCGGGGGGGTCGGCGGCGGCCGCGGGGTCGCCGCCGATGAGCGCCGTCACCGCCACCATGCGCGACTGCGGGTCGGCGGCGCCGCCGACGTGGCTGATCTTGGCGGCGTACTCTTTCTCGTCGCTGCGCACGTGGAAGCGCGCGACCATCCCGGCGTGCAGCCGCCCCGCGTCCGCCTCGGTCACGTTGAAGCGGAGGAGCAGCGGGTCGCGCCGCACCAGCGTCGCCAGCACCGCGCCGGCCTGCAGGTATTGGCCGGTCTGCACCTGGCGGGTCTCGATCGTCCCGGCGATGGGCGCGCGCACGTAGGCGTCGCGCAGGTCGAGCTGGGCGCGGTCCAGCGTGGCCCTGGCGGCGGCCTCGTCGGCCTGGGCGGTGCGCAGGCGGGTGCGGAACGTCTCCAGCTCCTCGCCCGAGATCAGGCCGGGGTTCTGCGCGACGGTGTCTTCGCGGCGCTTGAGCCCCAGCTCGGCGTCGCCGCGCGCCGCCTGCGCCTTGGCGAACGACGCCTTCGCCGCCGCGACCGCGACCGTGTAGCGCTGGGTCTCGATCTCCGCGAGCGTCTGCCCCTCCTTGACCTCGGCCCCCTCGGAGAACAGCACGCGATCGACGGCGCCGGCGACGCGTGCGGTCACCTGCACCTTCTCGAACGCGTCCACCGAGCCGACCGCGTTGATGGCGTATTCCACGCGCGACGGCGCGACGACGAGCACGTCGACGGGGAACTTCATCGGCGTGCGCGCGCCCGCGGGGGGCGCCCCCGACGACTGGCCGCAGGCGACCAGCAGCACGGGGAGCCACCATCTCATGGTTCATTCCCCAGAACATCGAGTCCGACCGCGGCGCGGACGTCGAGGTGCGCGATCCCCAGAGCGTAGCGCGCGCGCACCGCCGCGACCTCCGCGTCGTAGAGCTTCTGGTTGGCGTCGGCCTCCTCCAGCGCGGTGGCCAGACCCTGGCGGTAGAGCGCTCCCACCTCGGTAGCGTTCTTCCTCGCAGCCGCAAGCGCAACCTCCGCCTGCTTGATTCCTGCGCCGGCGTTGGCCAGCTCGACCAGGGCTTGACGCACCCCGACGTCGATTTGGCGGACGGACGCGTCTGTGGTCAGGCGCTGGATCTCGGCCGTCGCCGAGCGCTCGGCGCGATCCCCGAGCCCGCGCCCACCGTCGAACAGCGTCCAGGTCATGGTCACCGACAGCGACCAGTCGAAGTTGCGTCCGGTCAGACCGGGCTCGTTGTTCCCGCGCCCCTGGAGAAGGAGGTTGAGCGCCGGGATGAAGCGCGCGAGCGGCTCCTGCGCAAACGCGCGCAACCCCTCCTCGTGGCGGCGCGCCGCGGCGACGTCGAGGCGGCGCTTCACCGCCTCGACGACCAGCCCTTCGGGCGCGGCGACGGGGGCCGGCTCGAGGAGGGGCGCCGGCTCGACGAGGTCGTCGGCGAGCTGGGCACCCAGAAGGAAGCCGAGGTTCAGGCGCGCGTTCTCCAGGTCGCCGCGGGCCTGGATCAGCGCCTGCTCGGCGGTGGCCACGTCGAGCTCGGCGCGGGTGACGTCGTTGGAGCGCGCGAGCTGCGCCTGGAAGCGCGCCCGCGCCTCGCCCAGCGTTTTCTTGGTGAGCTCCAGCCGGCGCTCCGCCGCCCCCACCACCTGCTGCGCCCCCAGCGTCTGCAGGAACGCGTTGCCGGTGTCGAACCCGAGCAGGCGCACCGCGTCGCGCGCGCCGAGCCGGGCGCTCTCCCGCTCGAGGAGCGCCTGCCGGTAGAGCGGAATCGATCGCGCGTCGAACAGCGTCAGCGTCAGGTTGGCCTGGCCGGCGAGGCCGTTGACCTCCTGGATGACGGTCTGCACGCCGCCGACGTCGCGGGTGACGGCCTGCGAGCGCCGGGTGTACGTGCCCACGATCTGCAGCGACGGGATGAAGAACGCGCGCGCCGCCACCACCCGCCCGGCGGCCGCATGCACGTTCTCCGCCGCGATCTTGGCCCGTTCGTTGTTTTTCCTGCTGAGGCCGACGGCCTCGTCGAGCGTAAGTGCGCCCGCCGTCTGCGCGGTGGCGAGGACGGCGCATAGGACCGCCGGGCAAGTTTTCATGGGAACTTCAGATCTTCAGCAGACTCGGGGCCGGGTCAAGCTACCCCTTCTGCCCGAGAGCGCGCTTGCCGGCGGCGATGAGAGCGCGCACCTTTCGGCCGCCTTTGCGGCCGATCTCCTCGTAGAACGCGTGCCCCCTCTTGTCCCGTACGGCGAGGCCTCCCTTGCGGCCGGCCTCGGCCACGGTCATCGCCCCCTTGCGGCGGCGAGGGATCTGCTTCTTTGCTTCCTGTGCCATACGTCAGAGTGTGATGCGTTCGGGCGCGCGTGCCAGTGACTTAGTCACATGGCGCTTCGACCGCTCCCGGGGCGACCACCCGCCGCTCGCCCCCCAAAAGCCCGAGGAGCAGGCAACGGATCTGGTGCTTGGGGCCGTCGGTCTGGAACACGACCTCGTGGCCGTCCTCGATGCCGTCGCCGGGATGCTGCGCGACGACCCCGACGGTCGCGCCCGTGACGGGGTAGCCGACGGCGCGCGCGCCCGAAAAGCCGAGGAGCGGCACGAGCGAGAGCTGATCGGGGATGTCGGGGATGTTGCCGTCGAGGGCCGGGCCGGCGAGGTCGAGCGCGAGGGACAGGCTCGACGCGTTCGCGATCATCGGGGGGATGTAGTGATCGACGATGCCCTGGAGCATGAGGACATTGCGCCCGTGGAGCAAGCGTGCGTAGGGCGGGGGGTCGGCGGGCTCGGCGCCCCACTGCAGGAGCTGGAGCACGGGATTGCCGTCGTAGAGGTCGTCCTCCCCGAGGAGGAGCATGGCGAACGCGCGCGTGTCGAGGGGCTTGAGCTTGTAGAGGACGTTCTCGATGAAGCTTCCGCCGAAGCCGGAGAAGATCGCCGTCCGGTAGCGCGGCTCGACGGCGGCGGCGATGCCGCCGATCGATGAGCCGGTGGAGTGGCCGAACAGGACGAGGTCGCCCGGGGCGTAGCCGGCCGCGCCGGCGCAGGCGGACGCGTCGAAGCGGAGCGCCTGGACGAAGGACGCGATCGCCGACAGCTCGAGCGCCGATTCGCGGATGTTGTCGCGCAGGGCGGGTGGATTCTGGAAGTTGTAGACGAGGAACTGCTCGTCTACGCCCGCCGGGTTGCGCGTGCCGCCGGCGGGGCCGTCGACCTGGACGCCGGCGTAGCCGGCGCGGGCGAACACGCGGGCGAGGCCGGTGCCGGGCGTGTCGGGGCCGCCGGCGACGGTGCGCGGGCCGCGGTCGATGAGCGGGCGGTCGCCGCCGCCGCCGGCGCGCACGAACACGACCGTCGGCCAGCCGCCGGTCGGGGTCGGCTGCCGGGGGATCGTGAGGAAGACGCGCGCCGCCGACTGGCGCTGGACGACGGGGTCGGCCGGCCAGGCGCCGCCGGTCTGCGCGAACGGCGGAGTGCCCACCTGGTAGTCGGGGAGATCGATCATCGTCTCGAAGACGCAGAAGTCCGGGTAGGTCTCGAGGATCGCCGGAGGCGTCCTGGCCGCGGGCGTGGGCAGGGACAGCGCGTGCGCGCGGAACCGCAGGAGGTCCGCGGTCGGGTCCTGGGTGCGGAACACGGCGAGGCCGGCGATGTCGGCGGCGGGGACGCCCTGGGCGGCGAGCTCGACGAGAGCGTCGCGGTACGCGGGGTAGGCCGCTTCCGGCAGCGAGGCCGGGCGCTCGCCGGCGGCGAGCTGGGCCATCTCGAGGGAGACGCCGAGGGGACGCGCGCCGCCGAGGGCGCGCCTGACCACCGCGGCGTAGGTGGTCTCGGGCCGGAGCGGCATGCCCTGGAGCGGAACGATGGAGAGCAGGTTCGGGGGGGCGAACGTCGAGGGCGCGGCGCGGAAGCGGATGAACGCGGGGATGCGCCGGCCGCGGTCGGGGCCGGCCGGGTCCACGCCGACGAGGAAGACCGCGGCGCCGGGATCGGTGCTGTGGGCCAGATCCGGGGGGTCGCCGACGTTCGCGTCGGTGAGCTGGAAGAGGACGCCGGAGGTCGTGCCGTAGCCGCGCGAGGGGGCGATGATGTTGCGGATGGTGTCGACGAAGCGGTTGCCCTGCGTGGGGAAGCCGGAGATGTCGATGGTGCCGTCGGGCTTGCGCAGGTCGTCGCTGGGGAACGGCGCGGCGAAGAACCCGGCGGTGCGGTCGAACTGCATCATGACCTGCGTGCCGGGGATCGCCTCCGGTCCCGACGAGCCGCAGGAGACCGCCAGAAGCCCCCAGATCGCCAAACCCGTGCCGCGCGCTTGCATGGCGCGGACGCTATCACATAACGATCGTTCTACGTCAAGGATGCGGCTTCGCGTATTTCTCGCCCGCCTCCACCCGCACCGCGAGCCGGTTCTGCCGGGGCGGCAGCGGGCACGTCGCGTGCGGCGTGAACGCGCACGGCGGGCTGTACGCCTTGTTGAAGTCGAGCACGACCGTCCCGTCCTTGGGCAGCTCCGCATACAGGAACCGGCCCGCCGGGTACGTCTCCTTGCCCGACGTCCCGTCGCGGAAGATGAAGAACAGCTCCTTCGCATCGGGCTCCTCGAGCACCGCGTCGAGCCCGAGCTCCTTGCCGCCGAGCGTGAACACCGCCCGCCCCGGGCTGGGCATGTCGATCGTCTGCCCGAGGATGTTGGGGACGGCGATCGACCGCGGCGCCGCCGCGGGCACGAACCGCGCCACGACGCGGTACGACTCGCTCACGGGGAACCAGGTGAGCCCCGCGAACGCCTTGCGCTGCGGGCTCTCCGGGTCGCGCAGCCGCACGCCCAGGCGCCCGCCGCGCTCGATGATGAAGAACGTCAGTCGGCCGAGCGTGAGGACGTCCGGGTCGCCCGAGCTGTCGGGCTTGAGCTCCTTCGTCTGCACCGGCGCGCCCTTTTCCGCGACCGCCACGCCCGGCTCCACCCGAAGCGTGACCTTCCCGCCGTGAAGCTCGAGCACGCCGGCGAGCGCGGGCGCCGAGCCCTCGGGAAACGCCACCTCGTTGGCGGCGGCGGCGCCGAACCGGTTCACGCCCTCCTTGAGCCAGTAGAGCCCCGCGACGGTCAGCCAGCCGTCGTCGGCGCGGAGCCGCGCCTCGCGCCGCTCGCGCCACTTCTGGATCTCGGCCGCGTACCCGGCGTCGGCCGCGTGGCCGACCGACGCCCACAGGAGAGCGATCGCCGCATATCGCATCACAGTCCGAAAAGAGTACGGCCGCCCGAGCCGAAGGCCAGGGCGGCCGCACCGCTTTTCTCAAGCGAGTCTCGTCTCGACGCGTCGACTAGAAACGACGGTCGTCCTTATGCTCCCCACTCCCCATCTTCCCCGGGCCCGGGCCCTGCCCCTCGCCGGCGTCGTCGCGGCGCTCATCGGGCTTCTGATAGCCCTGCCGGTTCGGGTCCTTCTGCCACCTATCCTTCTTCTCCACGCCGCCCTGCTGGGGACGATTCTTCTCGTTGTTCTTCTGGGGTGTGTTCTCAGGCATGTCTCTGTCTCCTTCCGCACACCCGTAGTGCAACCGCGGTGCCGAACCCAAGCTGCAAAATCGCGCCCCTCCGGCGGGCGCTTCCGTCACACCGTGCGGCTGGCGCGCACATGCACGGGCACTCGCCTTGCACCAGGCTCATGCCATGCCCGCGTTCCACGAGGCCAAGCTCGGCGCCACGCCGATCCGCGATCTCGGGCTCACGATCGCCGGCACGCCGCTCGAGCCGCTGGTGCGCGAGGTCGAGGCGGAGCTCGCCGCCGCCGGCCTCCGCCGGTTGCGTCCGCGCTTCTATCTGTCCACCGAGTGGGGCGTGCCCACCGACACCGTCGCGCTCGCCATCCCGTTCTACCTGGCGCGGCCGGAGCTGACCGAGCTCCACGCCGAGCGCACCGGGCACGTCGAGGGGGTGCGCGCCGGCGACATCCTGCGCTACCTGCGCCACGAGCTGGGTCACGTCGTCTGCTACGCCTACCGCCTCCACGAGCAGCGCGAGTTCATCGACCTGTTCGGCTCGATCACCCAGCCCTATCTCGAGGAGTACCGTCCGGAGCCGTTCTCGTCGCGCTTCGTCGCGCACCTGCCCGGGTGGTACGCGCAGAAGCACCCCGAGGAGGACTGGGCGGAGACGTTCGCGGTGTGGCTCACGCCCGGGCGCGACTGGCGGGGCGAGTACGCCGACCGGCCGATCGCGCTGGCCAAGCTCGCCTACTGCGACCGGACCATCGCCGACGTCGGGGATCGCGAGCCCACCCTCACCAGCGACGAGCTCGACGAGGACGTGGCCGAGATCGGCTACTCGCTCGACGACTTTTACGCCGGGCCCGCGCCGGCCGACGAGCCGCGCGGGCTCGACGCCGCGCTCCGCTCCATCTTCGAGGACCTCGGCGACCCGCCGGCGGAGACGCGCCCCGCGACCGCGCTCTTCGCCCAGGTCGAGCGCGAGCTCATCGCCAACGTGTACCGCTGGACCGGCCATCTCCCCGAGCGGACGCGGCCCCTCCTGCGCCACCTCGCCCGCCGCGCCGACGAGCTCGGCCTGGGCTACGCGCCCGCGCGCGAGGCCGCCGCCGTGCTGGCGCTGACCACGTTCGTCACGGCGCTGGCCATGACCCACGTGCTGCGCGGCACCTATTTCCCGTAGCGGTCGACGGCGAGATCGACGATGCGCCCGATCAGCGCCTCGTAGCCCATCCCCGCCGTCGCCGCCGCCAGGGCGAGCTCGCTCGACCGCTCGAGGTAGCAGCTGGCGTTGACCTCGATGACGTAGATCTCCCCCGTCTCGGTGAGGCGGAGATCGACGCGGCCGTAGTCGCGCACGCGCAGCGCGCGGTACGCGGCGAGCGACACCTTGTGCAGGCGCGCGCGGAGCTCGTCGGGGATCGACGCGACGACGCTGCGCGTCCCCCGGAACTCCGCGCTCTTCTCGTCCCACTTCGCCTTGGCGTCGAGCACGTGCGGCTTGCCCTGGGGGAGCGCCGAGAAGTCGACCTCGACGGGCGGCAGCGCGACCGGCGCGCCGTTGCCGAGAACGCCCACGAAGAACTCGCGCCCCTCGATGTACTCCTCGGCGAGCGCCGAGTCGCCGTGATCGTCGTGGATGGCGACGACGCGCTTCATCAGGGAGATCGCGTCAGTGACGAGCGACTTCCGGTCGATGCCCAGCGACGCGTCCATGCGCAGCGGCTTGACGAACAGCGGCAGGCGCAGATTGCCGCCCGTCTCCAGGTCGGCGTCGCGGGTGAACACGGCGAAGCGCGGGAACGGGATCTTGTCGAACGCGAGGATCTTCTTGGCGAGCGCCTTGTCCTGGGCGAGGTAGAGCTCGCCGGGGCCGCAGCCGGTGTAGTGCAGGCCGAGGAGCTCGAGCAGGCCGACGACCGAGATGTCGCCGCAAACGTCGTCGCGCCACATCTCCATCAGATTGAACACCAGGTCCGGCTTGCGCCGGGCGAGCCCGGCGACGAGCTTCCTGACGTCGCCGTGGACGCCGAGGATCGACGCGCGGTGGCCGAGCTTCCGCAGCGCCGCGGCCACCTGGGGGACGACCGGGTCGTAGGTCTTGTCGGACTCGGCGTCCAGATATGTGAGGATGGTGATCTTCACCCAGATTAAAGACGTGCATGGGGCGCGCCAGCACGGGCGTGCCGAACCGCCACACCCGTGCGGATACGACACAGATCAGGGGCAGATCGCGCCGCGGAAGCCCAGGGAGTGGCCGGCCTCCTCGCGGAGGCGCGCGCAGCTGGCGCAGGCCGTCAGCGCCAGACCGGCGAACGTGTGCGGGTCGAAGCAGACGAGCTTGTCCCCCTCGACCTCGATGTAGTCCTTGGCGCCGGCGGCAGCCTCGACGAGCTCGGACGCGCGGACCGAATACGCCTCGCCGCCGTCCTTCCAGCGCAGCATGATCCAGTCCCGCAAGAGGCCCAGCTCGGAGATGTTCGACCCGGCGGGGCAGCGGGCGGCGCCGCCCGCGTTCTGGACGTGGAGGACCACGCTCGCGTCGCGTTTGCGGTACTTATCCCAGGGCACGATCTTGTCCACGCGCACGCGCGTCCATGCGCCGCGGCTCTCGACGAACGCGGTCACGTCGGCGACGGTCCGGCCCACCTCGGCCTCCTTGGCGGCGCGGGCGTACACCCGCGTCCGCGCGGGGATCGTCACGCAGTCCTCGCGCGCGCTCGCCGCCGACGCGAGCACCAGAGAGCAGAGGATCAGCCTGATCATAGGAAGCACCTCCCGAGCCCCCGATACGTCGGCGCCCGCGCCTCGATGCGGCCCGCGCGCACGAGCAGGTATTCGGCGAACCGCTCGGCGAGCTCGCCCGACTTGGCGGGGCGGAAGAGCACCGGCTCGCCGGGCGCGACATCGACGCCGCGCGGCAGGACCACCGGCGTCTGCACCTCGCCCGCGCCCTCGCGCGGGAGCAGGCGCGCGCCCGCCGGCCACACCGGCAGAGGCAGGCGATCCGGCCCCGCCCCGCCGGAGGCGACGTAGCCGCCGCCGAGGCAGGTGACGATGCCCGGCGCGGGGCGGCGCGCGACGGGCAGCGCGAAGTAGAGCGCCGGCTCGACGTCGAGGTCGCGATAGCCGTCGAAGAGATGCCCGGCGAGGAAACCCGACCCGACGGTGATCTCGGTCAGCGCCGGCTCGGCGGCGGCCCAGGCGACGCTGCCGGTGCCGCCGCCGTTCACCGTCGCCGGGGCGAGCCCGCGCGCCGCCAGCGCGGCGGCGACGTCGGCGCGCAGCCGCTCCACGCGCGGGCGCGACGCGAGCTTGAGCGCCCGCAGCGAGGCCCGGCCCCGATCGGGGAGGCCGGCGATCTGCGCCTCGTAGCCCATGATCCCGTCGAACGCGAGCCCGGGCGTGTCGGCGGCGCGCCGCGCGAGCGCCACCGCCGCATCGACGGTGTGGATCGGGCTGCGACGCACGCCGAGGTGGAGGCCGAGCGCGCGCAGCGACATGTCGACGTCGACCACCACCGGGATGGTCGTGCCGGCGGCGGCCGCCGCGGCGGCGAGCGGCACGAGCTGGGCGGCGTCGTCGACGACGGCGCGCGCCCGCGCCCGCCGGTTGGCCTCGGCCAGGAGGCGCGCGTCGGACGGCTGCGCGGTGGGATAGGCCAGGAGCAGGTCGCCGAAGCCCTCGCCCGCCCAGAACGCCGTCTCGGCGGCAGTGAACGTCATGAGCCCGACGGCGCGCCCGCGCGCGGCCACGCGCCGGACGATCTCCGGGCAGCGGATCGACTTGGTCGCGACGCGCACCGGCTTGTTCCGGCAGAGTCGATCGACGTTGCGGTCCAGGGCGTCGAGGTCGACGAGCGCCGCCGGGAGGGGCTCGTCGGCCAGCGCCGCCACGATCCCGTTCATCGTGTTGCTTCGCGCTCGCGTCGGCGCGGCGCTCCCACTCGCTCGGCTGCACCTCGCTCGAAGTCGCGTGTCTCCGCGCCTCCGCTCGCGCTCAAGACGCCGCCATCCGCGCCAGCTCCTCGCGGAGCTGCGCCGCGGCCTCGTTCACGGACTCGATGCGCTGGACGACCTCGATCTCGAGGCCGCTCAGGCGCGCCGCGCCGTCGTGGATGCGATCGATGCTGCGGCGGATGTCCTTCTGCCCGCGGCTGAAGCTCGACGTCTCCTGCGCGACCCGCCCGACGATGTCCCCCAGCGTCCGGCCGCTCTCCAGCTGCTCGCGCGACACGCGCGCGATGCGCTGCGCCGCGTCGACGAGCGTCTGCGCCGTGTCGGCCAGGCGGCTGCGGTGGAGGCCCTGCTCCGTGATGGACGCCGACAGGCGCGCCGCCCGCTCCGCCAGCACGTTGGCGGCGTCGACGACGCGGCGCGACGCGCTCGCCTGCTCGTCGATCGAGCGCAGCATCGCCTGCACTTTCTTCTGCGCGGCGCGCGTGCCCTGGCGGATCTCGCCCAGCGCGTCGCCGGCGTGGAGCGCGACCTGGAACCCCTGGGCGATGGCCTCGACCCCGGTCGACACCGCCTCGGCGGCGCGCTCGCTCTCCTCGCGCACGCCGGCGATCTGCTCGCGGATCTGCTTGGTCGACGTGGCGGTGCGCTGTGCCAGCGCCTTGATCTCCTGCGCCACGACCGCGAAGCTGCGGCCGTGCTCGCCCGCCTGGGCGGCGATGATCGACGCATTGAGCGCGAGGAGGTTCGTCTTCTCGCCGATCTCCTGGATGACGCGCACCACGTCGCCGATGCCGATGACCCGGCCGCCGAGCGCGTCGATGCGCTGGCGCGCCGTCTCGGCCAGGCTGCGCACGCGCTCGATCTCGTCGAGCGTGCGGTGGACCGCGCGGTAGCCGCGCTCCGCCTCGTTCGCGACCTTGGCGGCGATGTCGGCGGTGTCGCCGGTGCCGATCTGCACCCGGCGAAGCGAGTCCTCCATCTGCGCCGACGCGTCGGCGGTGTCCACCGAGGCGTTGGTGAGCCCGTCGACGCCGCGCTCGAGCTCCGCGATGATCTCGGTGAGCGCGCCGGCCGCGGTCGACGCGGTCTCGGCGACCTGCGACAGCTGGTCGGACTCCAGGGCGATGAGGCGCATCCGCTGCCCCTGCTCCTCGAGCACCTGCCCGGTGCGGCGCGCGCTCCCCTCGAACTCCACGACCGCCGCCGCCATGCCGCCGGCGACGCCGATGCTGAACCCCAGCGTCCGCTCCAGCTCGTCGATGGCGCGCCCCAGCGCGCCCTGCGCCTCGGACCGGCCGCGCATGACGCGGTGCGCGTCGCGCGCCGGCTCCTCGATGCCGCGCATCGCCAGCTCGACGACGCGGCGGGACGCGGTCTCCAGCTCCGCCAGGCGCGGGCGCGCGTCGTACAGCTCGCGGCGGGCGCGGGCCTCGTCGCGCAGCGCGCGGTCGAGGCGCGGGCGCGCCCAGAACAGGATGAGCAGCGCGCCGACGAGCGCCCCGCTGGCGAACATCAGCAGGGCCGAACCGATGGGCATGGCGCGATTATAATCGCATCGGTGCGTCTCCTCGTCACCGTCTGGCTCGTAACGCTCGCGGCGGCCGGCTGCTCCATCCCCGAGGGGGACTGGTTCGGGCGCGTCCCCGTCCCCGATCCGACGCACCTCCGCTTCTGCAACATGGGCGAGCCGGAGTACCTCGACCCGGCGCTGGCCGAGGCGACGAACGACCTCAAGATCGTCTACGAGCTGTTCGACGGGCTCACCACGTTCGACGCGCACGGGCTCCCCCGCCCGTCGCTGGCCGAGCGCTGGGAGATCGCGCCCGACCTCAGGCACTTCCGCTTTTTCCTCCGCCGCGACGCGCGCTGGTCGAACGGGCGGCCGCTCGTCGCCGACGACTTCGTCTACTCGATCGCGCGAGTCGTCCACCCGCTCACCGGCTCGCGCCACGCCGAGACGATGTGGAAGATCAAGCACGGCAAGGCGTACACGGAGGGGCGGGCGAAGCTCGTCCTCGCCGACGCGCCGCCGTTCCGCGCCGGCGACGCGGTGGAGACGACCGAGGACGGCGCCCCCGATCCCAACCTGCGCCGCGCGCGCGCCGCCCTGCCGCTGCGCGCCGCGCCCGACGACGCGGCGGAGGTGTGGGCGACCGTCGCCGCCGGGACCGAGCTCACCGTCGTCGAGGCCCGCTCCGGCTGGCTCTATCTCTACTGGGCGGAGGGCGACGGCCTCTACGCCTGGGCGCGGGCCGACGCCCTCGCCGCGCCGCATGGCGAGCGCCCCTACTCCGTGCGCTCGCTCGACGACGACCGCCGCGGTGTCGTCGCGGGTCGCGACCTGCTCCTGGTCCCCGAGATCCTGGGCGTGCGCGCCCCCGCGCCCGACGTCGTCGACATCGAGACGGAGGGGCCCGTCCCGTACTTCCTCGACCTCACGCTGCAGGAGTCGTTCCGCCCTTCGCCGCGCGAGGCGGTGTCGCGGCGGCCGCGCACGTGGGTGCGGCCCGAGACCATCGTCACCAGCGGCCCGTTCCACCTGCGCGCCTGGCGCATGCGCGACCGCATCGAGCTCGAGCGGTCGGCGACGTTCTGGGGGCGGGGCGGCGTGCGCCTCGAACGGCTCACCTTCCTGTCGATGGGCAACCAGGCGGCGATCGCCAACGTCTATTACCAGGGCGGCTGCGACGCGACCATGTCGAACGCCATCCCCGGGTCGATGCTTCCCGTCGTCGCCGGGCGCAAGGACCACGCGCGCGCACCCATGCTGTCGGTCTACACCTACGTCGTCCAGACCGAGCGCGTCCCCAGCGCGCACTTCCGGCGGGCGCTGTCGGCGGCGCTCGATCGCTCCGAGCTGGCCGCGCTCCTCAAGGGCGGGCAGATCCCCACCGAGGCCTACGTTCCGGGCCGCCCCATCGCCGAGCTCTCCGACGAGGAGCTCCGCCAGTGCGGCGTGGCCCGCGGCGCGCGCGGCGTCGCGCTGTTCGTGGCGCCGGGGCTGTGCTACCTGCCGCCGGCGGGGCTCGGCTTCGACCCCGCCGAGGCGGAGCGGGAGATGGCGCTCGCCCGCGCCGACCTCGGCGACAAGTTCCCGCGCGCGCTGACGCTCAAGTTCAACAGCGGCGTCGAGCAGCACAAGACGATCGCCGAGTGGGCGCAGCGCAAGTGGGGGCAGGCGTTCGACCTCGATGTGGAGATCGAGGCCCAGGAGTGGAACACCTTCCTCAAGACCACCACCGGCCACGACTTCGACGTCGCGCGCGTCACCTGGCAGGGAAATTTCCCCGACCCCGAGGGGGAGTTCCTCAACATCTTCAAGTGCCGGTCGCCCGACAACCGCGCCCTGTACTGCAACCCCGCCGTCGACGATCTGTTCGCCCAGGCGGAGCGCACCGCCGACCGGCGCGAGCGCCTGCGCCTGGTGCATCGGATCGAAGAGCTGGTGATCGCCGACGCCCCGGTGATCCCGCTCTACGTGTACACCCAGCACGTGCTGGTCAAGCCGTACGTGCGCGGGCTCGCGGTGAACCCCACCGACCATCAGTCGTTCCGGGACGTGTGGATTTCGCCATGACCCGCCGAGCGGAGGCGCGGGCGGAAGCGACCCTGGAGCGAGGCGCCGCCGAGCGACCCGGAGCGCCGCGCCGACGCGAGGCGGGTCGACAACAATGATTAGGTTGGTGGCCAGGCGCCTCGTCGGCGCGCTGCTCGTCCTGTGGGCGGTGGCGACGCTGTCCTTCTTCGCCCTCAAGGCGACGCCGGGCGGGCCGTTCGACCGCGAGCGCCAGCTGTCCCCGGAGGTGAAGCGCAACATCGAGCGGCGCTATGGCCTCGATCGACCGGTGTGGGAGCAGTACCTCGACGAGATCGGCCGCCTCGCGCGCGGCGACCTCGGCCAGTCCATGCGCCGGCCCTACTCCGTCGCCGAGATCATCGCCCAGGGCTTTCCCCGCTCGCTGGCGCTGGGGCTGGCGGCGCTCGCGCTCGCCGCCGCGGCCGGCCTCGGCCTGGGCGTGCTCGCCGCCGCCCGCCGCGGCACGTGGGTCGATCGCGCCGCCATGGCCGCCGCGCTCGTCGGCGTGAGCGTGCCCGCGTTCGTGCTGGGGCCGCTCCTCATCCAGTGGCTGAGCCTGCGCCTCGGCCTGTTCCCCGCGGCGCGCCTCGAGGGGCCCGCGTCGCTCGTCCTGCCGGCGGCGACGCTCTCGCTCGTCTACGTCGGCG
>DATFWE010000200.1:0-19873 GCA_035259575.1 Haliangiales bacterium | reverse complement strand
CACGCGCAGAGAATAGCCGGGTTCCCGCGCCCGCGGCGCGGTCCCACGCGCAGAGAATAGCCGGGTTCCCGCGCCTGCGGCGCGGTCCCACGCGCAGAGAATAGCCGGGTTCCCGCGCCTGCGGCGCGGTCCCACGCGCAGAGAATAGCCGGGTTCCCGCGCCTGCGGCGCGGTCCCGCGCGCAGAGAATAGCCGGGTTCCCGCGCCTGCGGCGCGGTCCCGGCTACCGCCACGCCGCGTACAGCGCGCACCGCGCGCCGCCGCGGTGCTTGCACGTCTCCTGCCGCGCGACCACGGGCCAGCGCCCGGCGAGGCGGATGATCTCCTCCATGAAACCAGGCAGAGATTCCTCGCAGAACGCCGGCGGCGCGGCGGGGTCGTCGAGGACGACGCGCGCCCAGCGGTCGCCCTCCTCCACGAGCGTCAGCGTACCCGACCCCTGGTAGTACTCCTGGTACAGCGCGCCGGCGCGGCGGAACAACAGATGCGGGCCGCCGAGGATCAGGATCGGCCGCATGTACAACCGATCGTGGTGCCGCGCCACGCGCATCGCCAGCCGCCGCACCACGTCCCCGTCGTCCGCGCCGAACACCTTCTTCAGGGTCGCGAGCCCGTCGGTGTCGATCGCGCGGTCGTACCAGGTCCACTCCGCGATCAGGCCGTCCCAGATCGGCCGGTGGCGCGGGTTCACCGCGGCCAGGAAGCGCCTCCACCCGTCGTCGCCGTACCGCTCCTTGACGAACGACCGGAGCGGAATCAGGTTGCGGCCGCGCACCTCGGCCGTCATCGCCGCACCGCGGCCGCGAGCTTCTTGCCGAACACGCGCCGGAACAGCGGCGTCTCCTGCTCGAGGTCCCACAGCTCGAGATCCACCGGAACGCCGGCGCGGATCGCCAGCTCGACGCCGCCGTCTTTGACGTGCGCGCGCACCGACCGCACCGGCTGGTGATGGCTGCGGTCGAGCGAGTCCGCCACGCGCAAGAGGGTCGACAGCTTGCGCACCACGCGCGCCTCCGACGGCGACAGCCCCTGCATCATCTCGTGGCTGGGATCGGGCGGACGGCGCCGGTGAAAGCGCGCCACCAGGGCCACGAGCTCGCGCTCGCGGTCCGCCAACCCGGGTAAGTCCGCGTTTTGAATCAGGTAATAGGTGTGGCGATGATGTTTGCCGTAGCTCACGGCGTTGCCGATGTCGTGGAGCAGCGCCGCCGCCTCGAGGTACGGACGCGCCGAGGCGGGCAGGCGGTGGAGCTGCGCCAGGTCGTCGAACAGGGTGAGCGCGATGCGTTTCACCTGGTCGCCGTGCGGCTCGTCGAAATAGAACCGCCGCCCCATCGACAGCGCGGCGTCGGCGAGCGACGCGTCCCCGCTGCGCCCGCGGGCGCGCCGCATGAGGTCGACCAGCACCCCGTCGCGCAGGCCGCGCTCGACGGCGGTGATGGCGTCGATGCCGAGCCGCCGCGCCACCGCCTCGAGGATCACCGCCCCCGCCACGACGATGTCCGCGCGGCTGGGGTCGAAATTCTCCCTCCGCTCGGCGGGGCTCATCCTGGCCAGCTTCTCCACCGCCTTGGTGATCTGGCGCCGCGTCGCGTGCGCGGTCCCCTCGGCGGCGGCGAACGTCACCACCGACTTGATCGTCCCCGAGCTGCCCAGCGCCGTCTTGGGGTAGCGGCCGCCGGCGAGCGCCTCGTTCACCGCCTCCTCGGCGTAGCCGCGCATGAGGCGGAGCTTGCGCGAGGTGACCTCCCCGTCGGCATGGAACAGCGCCGCCAGCCGCACCGCCCCGAGAGTGATCGAGTGGAGCGCCTGGGGCTCGTCCCCCACCGCCGCGGCGATCTCCGTCGAGCCGCCGCCGATGTCGATGCACAGCGAGCGCGTCCCCTTGGGCTTGCCGCGCAGGACGCCGAGGCAGATGAGGCGCGCCTCCTCGCGGCCGGACACGACCTCGAGATCCAGCCCGGCCTCGACGCGGGCGCGGCGGATGATCTCGTCCCGGTTCTGCGCCTCGCGCACCGCGCTCGTCGCCACCGCCCGGACGACCGCGTGGTGGCGGCGGCACAGCGCGCCGTAGCGCCGCAGCGTCGACAGCAGGCGGTCGGCGACGTCGCGCGTGATCGTCCCCGTCCTGAACACCCCTTCCCCGGGGCGGACCGGGTCGCGCTCCGAATGGACGAGCTCCAGCGCGCCGTCCGGCAGCGGGCGCGCCATCTCCAGGCGGACCGCGCTCGTCCCGACATCGACGGCGGCGAGCACTGGCGCGCTGGGGAGCGGTTTTTTTGCCATTCCGCGTTATCCTATTGCACGAAATCAGCCCGTGGCACGAATGTCACACGTCCGCCACAGACAAAACACAAGCCCGTTTCACACTGTGCCCGCATGCCCTTGACCGACCCGAAGCTTTACATCAACCGCGAGTGGTCCTGGTTGGCATTCAACGACCGCGTGTTGCAGGAGGCCAAGGACGCATCGCTCCCGCTCTACGAACGGCTCAAGTTCCTCGCCATCGTGTCGTCCAACCTGGACGAGTTCTTCATGGTCCGCGTGGCCGGCCTGAAGCAGCAGCTCCTGTCCAACGTCGCCGAGACGTCCGCCGACCGTCTCCTCCCCGCCGACCAGCTCGCCGGCATCTCCGAGCGCGCCCACGCCATGGTCGCCGAGCAGTACCGCATCTGGCGCGAGGAGATCGTGCCGGCGATGCATGCGAACGCGGTGTGCGTGCAGGCGGTGGCGTCGCTCACCGCCGAACAGAAGAACGCGATGCGCTTGTACTTCCAGGCGCACGTGTTCCCGGCGCTCACCCCCCTGGCCGTCGACCCCGGCCATCCGTTCCCGCACCTGCGCAACAAATCGCTCAACGTGGCGGTGCTCCTGCGCAAGAACGACGGGCGGGGGCGGCGCAAGCGCGAGGTGCGCCAGAGCGCTCTCGCCGTGGTGCAGGTGCCGAGCGTGCTGCCGCGCCTGGTGCCGGTTCCGTCGCTTTCGGGGCAGGCGTATGTCCTTCTCGGCGATCTCATCGCCTCGTACTGCGTCGATCTGTTCGCCGGCTACACCATCGAGCACACGTCGACGTTCCGCGTGACGCGCAACTGGGACCTCGACCTCGACGAGGAGGACTCCGAGGATCTGCTGTCGACGGTGCAGGAGGAGCTCCGCCGGCGCGACCGCGGCGCCGCCGTGCGCCTGGAGATCGACGTCGCCGCGGCGCCCGAGCTGGAGCGCGCGCTGGCCGATGCGCTCAAGCTCGGCTCCGCCGACATCTACCGCATCGGCGGGCCGTTGCAGCTGCAGGACTTCCTCGTCCTCGCGGACAATGACCCGCGCGCCGACCTGCGCGTGCCCCCGTTCACCCCGGCGCTGCCGGCGCTCCTGCGCGACGCCGAGAGCCTGTTCCCGGTCGTCGAGAAGCAGGACATCCTCCTCCACCACCCCTACGAGTCGTTCGATCCGGTCGTGCGCTTCCTCCAGGAGGCAGCGGAGGACCCGAACGTGCTCGCCATCAAGCAGACGCTCTACCGCACCAGCGGCGACAGCCCGTTCGTGCGCGCGCTGACGCGCGCCGCCGAGAACGGCAAGCAGGTGGCGGTGCTGGTGGAGATCAAGGCCCGCTTCGACGAGGCCAACAACATCGCCTGGGCGCGCCGCCTGGAGGAGAGCGGCGTCCACGTCGTCTACGGGCTCATCGGCCTCAAGACGCACTGCAAGGTGGCGATGGTGGTGCGGCGCGAGGGCAACCGCATCCGCCGCTACGTGCACATGTCGACGGGCAACTACAACCCTACGACGGCGCGGCAGTACACCGACCTGTCGTACTTCACGACCCGCGAGGAGATCGCCGACGACGTGACGGCGCTGTTCAACACGCTGACCGGCTTCGCCGAGGTGCCGAGCTGGAAGAAGCTGGCCGTCGCGCCGCTGGGGCTGCAGGCGCGCATCATCCAGCTCACCGAGCGCGAGGCCAAGCGCGCCAGGGCGGGGGAGCCGGCGCGCATCGTCGCCAAGCTGAACGCGCTCGTCGACGCCGACGTCATCCGCGCGCTGTACGCCGCCAGCCAGGCGGGCGTCGACATCGACCTCCTTGTGCGCGGGATCTGCTGCCTGCGCCCGGGCGTCTCCGGCGTGTCGGAGCGGATCCGCGTGACGAGCGTCGTGGATCGGTTCCTCGAGCACACCCGCGTGTTCGCCTTCGGCGCGCCCGAGCGCGCCGAGGTCTACCTGTCGTCCGCGGACTGGATGCCGCGCAACTTCGTGCGCCGCGTCGAGGTGATGTTCCCCGTCGAGGATCCGGCGCTCAAGACGCGGCTCCTCGACGAGGTGCTCGGCACGTTCATGAAGGACAACCTCAAGGCGCGGCGCCTGCAGCCGGACGGCGTCTACTCGCCGGTGGACACGAGCGCGGCGCCGGTGCGCGTGCAAATGATGCTCCTCGAGGCGGCCAAGCGCGGCGAGCGCGCCCCGCAGGTGATCCGCCAGGCGGCGGCGCCCGAGGTGCCGCCCGAGGCGATCCGCCCCGCGGCGGCAGGCTGATGGCGACCTGGGTCGTGGGGGACGTTCAGGGGTGCTACCGCACGCTGGACAAGCTGGCGCGCCGTCTGGGCTGGGCGAGCGGGCGCGACCGGATCGTCTTCTGCGGCGACCTCGTCAACCGCGGGCCGCGCAGCGCCGACGTGCTCCGGTGGGCGCGCGAATACGGCGCGGAGGCGGTGCTCGGCAACCACGACATGCACCTGCTCGCGCGCGCGGAGGGGCTCGCGCCCGCCAAGCGCCGCGACACGCTCGACGATGTCCTCGGCGCGAAGGACCGGGACGAGCTCCTCGGCTGGCTGCGCGCGCGGCCGCTCCTGTGGCGCGCCGGCGCGTTCGCGGTCGTCCACGCGGGGCTTCTGCCCCAGTGGTCGGCCGACGACGCGGAGGCGCTCGCGCGCGAGACCGAGGTCGCCGTGCGCGGCCGCTTCGCCGAGCTGTGGGCGACGCCGACCGCCGACGCGTGGGACGAGGGCCTGCGCGGGCTCGCCCGCGCCCGCCTCGTCCTCGCGGTGATGACGCGCCTGCGCGTGTGCGACGCCGACGGCCGCATCGACCTGTCGTTCGATGGCGCCCCCGCAGACGCGCCGAAGAAGCTCCGGCCGTGGTTCGAGCACTACCGCGCGCCCGAGACGGTCGTCTTCGGGCACTGGTCGGCGCTCGGGCTCTACGTCGGCGATCGCGCGATCTGCCTCGACACCGGGTGCGTGTGGGGCGGGACGCTGTCCGCGGTTTGCCTCGACGACCGCAGCCTCGTCCAGGAGCCGTGCGTGGATCGGGCGATGTGACCGATCGCTGTTGCACCGCTCGCTCGCTGTTGCGCCGCTCGTTCGCTAAGGGGGCAGCTGGATCGACGGGATGCGGCCGTGCGCGTTCGCGCCGTCGCCGTTGGGGATCCACGCCATGGGGCGCGTCGCGCCCGCGACGACCGAGTAGCGGAAGACGAGCAGGTCTCCCGACTGCGCGGGGACGGCCGCGGCCGTCGCGCTGGCGTCGAACGGCACCGCATCGAACCCCGACGCCGGGGGCGTGAAATGGTGCAGCCAGGACGCGATCGCCTGATCCTGCGTCCCGCGGCGCGACAAGACCTCGAACAGGACGTCGACCTCCTCGATGACGATGCCGTCGCCGACGAGGTGCCACGTCCCGGCGTCGATGGGACCCACCAGCGTGTAGGTTGCTTCGAGGGGACCACCGGTCCCCACGCCGGGCGCTCAAAACGGGTTGGGCTCGCGGGGGACGAGCTGGACGCGCGTCTCGTCGTTGCCGACGAGGGCGAGCCACAGCTGGGGGGGATTGCCCGGCGCGTCGCCGGGGCAGGACCACAGGAAGGCGAAGGCGAGGGTGAGGGCGAGCGAGGCGGGCTTCATCGTTCCTCGAGGAGGACCAGGAACTGGTCGGGCAGGTCGACGGGGACGGCGGAGGCGCGCAGGCCCGCGCGCGCGGCGTCGCGCTCGAGCGCGGCGCGCCGGTACGCGCGGTTCGCCACGGCGATGCGGCCGCCGGGGGCGCGCGCGGCGGTCAGGCGGCGCAGGTACGCGGCGCGATCGGGGAGCAGGTGATCGACCTCGGCGAGGAGCACGAGATCGTATCCACCCGGCTCGAGCCCGGGGTCGTCGACCGCGACCGCGCGCACGCGCACCCAGGCACCCTCCGCGGGATGGCGGGCGCGCGCCGCCGCCAGCTCGGCCAGCGCCGCCCGGTCGATGTCCGTCGCGACGACGCGTCCGGCCGGGCCGACCGCCCGCGCCAGCCGGAAGGTGAGATAGCCGGTCCCCGCGCCGACGTCGGCGACGCGGGCCGCTGCAGGCCGCGAGGATTCCGACGACGAATCCCGCGCGAATCACGATGTCAAACGCTAGCACGCCCCCGGCGGGTCGCTACTTCAGGGACGTCCCCTTGCACAGCTTGTCGAACTTTGCCGGCTCGTTACCCGACGACCTTCTTGCGCGCGGCCTGCTGCACCTCGGGCCGCCCGCGCGTGCCCTTGGCGAGCTGGCGCAGCTCCTGCGGCGACACGTAGTCGAGCAGGCGGATCGCCGTCGGCGCCGGCACCTTGGGGTTGAGGACCAGGGCGATCGCGATGTCCGGGCGCTGCGCCCATTCCTTGCGCTCGCAGATCTGGCGGAGGAGCTCGGGCGACGCCGTCGGCATCTTGGCGACGGCGAGCGCCTCGTCGAGGCCGAAGCCGGGGTTCCGCAGCACGTAGGGATGGAGCATCTTGTTGATGTCGCGCAGGATGCGCGCGCGGTCGTCGCGGTTGCCGTGGAGCGCGAGCTGGATCTTGGCGGCGGTGTCGCCGCTCGGGCGCGGCTGCGGCGCCGGGCGGGGCGTCGCCGGAGCGATCTCGTGCGTGGGCGGCGGTCCCTCCACCGGCGCGGCGGCGCGCGCCTCGGCGACCGCGTCCGCGAGCGGGGCGGGGTCGAGCGCCACCGCCACGCCCACGCCGGGGAGGATCTGGAGCACGCGGCCGCGGATCTTCACGCCCTCCTCGAGCGGCGCGAAGTCCGCCGCGACCTCGACCTCGACGTCGGCGGACGGCGCCAGCCCCACCGGCGGCTCCACGCGCACGAGCAGCCCGCCGTGCGCGAGCTGGTCGTCGTGATCCTCGACGAGATCCGCGGGCCGATGGTAGGTGACGCGCAGGCGCACCGCTCAGAAGCTCCACGCCAGCTTCGGGCCGCGGTCGTGGACCACCCTGCCGAACTCGCGCATCCAGGCGTCGTCGGCGGCGAGCGGACCCTTGTCGAGCGCGGCCAGGTTCTCGTCGAGCTCGGCGCGCGAGCGCGCGCCGCACAGGGTGACGTCGACGTGCGGGCTGGACAGGCAGAAGCGATAGCAGTCGCCGGGGGTCATGACCGATCCGTCCCACCCGGGCGGCTTGCGCAGCAGGCGGCGCCACGCCGTCGCCGTGTACGCGACGATCGCCGGCCGGCGCGGCTCGAGATGGGGGAAGATGTCGCGCTCCGCCCCGGGGTGCGCCGCGTTGTAGCGGATCATCAGTAGATCGAGCGGCGAGTCGGCCGCCAGCCGACCGGCGCGCGCCCGGTCATGGATCGACACGCCGATGGCGCGCACCTTGCCCGACTCCTTGAGCTTGACGAGCTCGCCCATCGTCGCGTCGGAGAGCGACGACGTCCGCCCCAGCCAGAACAGCTGGAACACGTCGAGGTAGTCGGTGCCGAGCGCCTTGAGCGCCCGCTCGCACGATCGTCGCACCGACCCGCCGAGGAACCCGAGGAGCGGGCCGGTCGCGACGACGATGCGGTCGCGTTCCGACGCGCACAGGCCCTTGAGCACGCCGTCGATCTCGGCGGCGCCCCGCGGCCAGAAGAAGTAGCCGACCCCGCGATCCGCGGCCGCGCGCAGCCCGTCGGCGTCGATGCCCATGTTCAGCGCCAGCCCCAGCCTGAGGACGCGCTTGCCGACCGGACGAAGCTCGCGGAAGCGGAAATCGTCCATGCACCATCTTATAGCGTCCGGGCGGCGTGGTAACCTCCCCCCATGAACCAGCCCACCTGGATCAAGAGCTTCGACGAGCTCGTCGCGGCGCTGCAGGGCGCCAACGTGCCGCACCAAGCCAGTGCGGCCAACCAGACCATCGAGGTGCGGACCGGCGCCGCCGCGCTGGGCGGCAGCCTGTTCCTGCGCTGGGAGCGGCAGCTCCCGTACGTGCAGATCATCCAGCCGATGATCCAGAACGTGCCGGCGGCGCGCGTGCCGGCGGTGGAGGCGGCGATCGGGCGCCTCAACAACGTGGCCGTGCTCGCCGGCCTGGGGCTGGACTACGCGTCCAACCTCCTGTACTTCCGCGTCACCGCGCGCATCCTGCCCCCCGACGGCCTCCGCTCGGACATGCTCCAGGCGTTGATGCAGGGCGTGGTGGTCAACGCCGGGGAGTTCCTCGAGCCGTTGCGCAGGGTGGTGGGGGGCGCGGCCGGCGAGGACGTGCTGAGCTTCGCCAAGGCACCGGGAAACTGAGCACGGTCGCGCGCCCGGACGTCCTGGTCGTCGGCGCGGGTGTCGTCGGCATGGCCTGCGCGCTGGAGCTTGCGCGCGCGGGCGCGCGCGTCACCGTGATCGACAAGGGCGAGGTCGGCCAGGGCTGCTCCTACGGCAACGCCGGGTGGCTGTCGCCGTGCTTCGCGACGCCCCTGCCCGCGCCCGGGATGGTCGGCAAGGCGCTGAAGTGGCTCTTCGATCCGGAGAGCCCGCTGTACATCCAGCCTCGCCTGTCGTTCGTCGGCTGGCTGCTGCGGTTCCTCCGCGCGACGGGCGAGCGCCGCTTTCGCGCCGGCACCGCGGCGCTGACGGCGCTGTCGACGGCGAGCCTCGACGCGTACCGGCGGATGGCCGCCGAGGAGGACACGTTCGCGTTCCGCCAGGACGGACTGCTCGTCGCCTGCGAGACCGACGCCGGGCTGGCCGCGGCGCGCAAGGAGCTGGCGATCGCGCGCGACAACGGCATCGCCGGCGAGGCGCTCGACGCCGACGCCGCGCGGGCGCGCGAGCCGGCGATCGCCGGAACGATCCGCGGCGGCGCGTTCTACCCCGACGAGGCCACCGCCGAGCCGCTCGCGGTGGTCCAGACGATGGCGCGCCTGGCGGCGGCCGCCGGGGCCGACATCCGCCCCGGCGCCGAGGTCTACGACTTCGACGTGGCCGGCGGGCGCGTCGCCGCGGTGCGGACCACGCGCGGCACGCTCGCCGCGGACACGATCGTCCTGGCGACCGGCTCGTGGTCGCGATCGCTGGGGCGGCGGCTCGGGCTGCGCCTCCCCGTCCTCGGCGGCAAGGGCTACGCGGTGGTCGTGCCGCGGTTCGAGCCCGCACCGGCGCGGCCGGTGATGCTGCTCGAGCGCAAGATCGCGGTGACGCCGCGCCCGGGCTCGAGCACGGTGCGCTTCGCCGGCACGCTCGAGCTCGTCGACGGCGACCTGGGCGTGAGCCCGCGGCGCGTCGGCTCGATCCTGCGCGGCGCGCGCGAGATGTTCCGTCTTCCCGCCGAGGCGCCCGTGGTCGAGGTGTGGCGCGGCCTGCGCCCGTGCACGCCCGACGGGCTGCCCATCATCGGCTTCGCGCGGGCGCCGCGGAACGTGCTCGTCCTGACCGGGCACCAGATGCTCGGCCTCCACACCGCGCCGGCGAGCGGCAAGCTCGCGGCCGAGCTCGTCCTGGGGCGGCTGCCGTCGTTCGACCCTGCGCCGTATCGGGCGGACCGGTTCTAGGGAATCTTGATCACGATCTTCCCGCGCGCGTGGCCGCGCTCGAGCTCGGCGAACGCGGCCGCGACGTCCGCGAGGGCGTAGGTTTTGTGGATCACCGGCCGCAGGCGGCCGGCATCGACCCAGGCGGCGATCTCGGCCAGCTCGGCGCCGTCGGCCCGCATGAACAGGAACGCGAACCGCGCGCCGGCGCGCGCCGCCGCCCGCCGGCGCCGGAGCGTGGCGAGCCACAGGCCGGCGCGGGCCCACCACGGCAGCGCCGCGCGCGCGAATTCCGCGTCGGGGAGGCCGGCCACGCCCACCACGACGCCGCCGGGGCGCACCAGGCCCAGCGAGCGCGCTTCCGACGCGCCGCCGAGGGTGTCGAACACGGCGTCGACGCCGCGGGCGCGCGCCGTCACGTCCTCCGTGGTGTAGTCGATGACGTCGTCGGCGCCGAGCCCGCGCACCAGCGCCGCGTTGCGGCCGCTGGCGGTGGTCGTGACGTGGAGGCCGAGGATCTTGGCGATCTGGATCGCCAGCGAGCCGACGCCGCCGGCGCCCGCGTGCACGAGCACCCGCTGCCCCGGCCGCAGCTGCGCGACGTCGCGCAGCGCCTGGAGCGCGGTGAGCCCGGAGAGCGGGAGGGACGCGGCCTCCTCGAACGACACGCTGCGCGGGCGCAGCGCGACCACCTTCTCGTCGGCGGCGACGACCTCGGCGAGGCCCCCCATCCGCGCCTTCTCCAGTCGCGCGAACACCTCGTCGCCGGCGCGGAACCGCGTCACGTCGGCGCCGACCGCGCGCACCACGCCCGCCACGTCGCAACCGAGCGTCGCCGGGAAGCGGAGCTTGATGACGAGCTTCACCTTGCCCGCGCGCAGCTTGACGTCGAGCGGGTTCAGCGCGGCGGCGCGCACGGCGACGACGACGTCGTGCGGGCCCGCGGTCGGCTCGGGGCGGTCCTCGAGCGAGATCACCTCGGGCCCGCCGTAGCGATGGATCACCAGCGCCCGCATGGGCCCTACGCCACGATGGGCGTCCCGGCGGACAACGTCTGCCGCTGCCGCTCCGCCGCCGCCTGCTCGCGGAACCACATCTCCAGCACGAGCAGGTTCCACAGCCGCTCGCCGTGCGTCTCGCCGCGGTCCTGCGCGTCGAGCAGGCGCGCCACGCCGCGCGGGTCGAGGATGCCGCGCTCGCGACAGGTGCGGTCGGTCAGCACGTCGCGCGCCATCGGGCGCAGCTCCTCGCGGAACCAGCGGTCGACCGGCAGGGAGAAGCCCTTCTTGCGGCGGGTGAGGATCTCCTCGGGCACCAGGTCGCGCGCGATGCGGCGGAGGACGCGCTTGCCGCGGATGCCGCGCAGCTTGAGGTCGCCGGGGAGCCCGGCCATCCATTCGACGAGCACGTGGTCGAGGAGCGGCGCGCGCACCTCGAGCGCGTGCGCCATCGACGCGATGTCGACCTTCACCAGGATGTCCTCGGGCAGGTACGTCTGCGTGTCGAGGTCGAGGAGGCGGTTCACGTCGTCGGTCGCGTCGCTGCGGGCGAGGATCTCCTCGAACCAGGCGAGCGCCGCATCGGGGCCGGGGACGGCGGCGCGCAGCGCCGGGCCGGCGATGTCGGCCTTGTCGCGCGGCGCGAAGTGCGCGACGAGCGGTAGGTAGCGCGCCGCCATCGGCAGGACCGCGTCCTCGGCGAACCGGCGCACCACGTGGGCGCGCGCGCCCGGCGCATGACGGAGCAGCCGCCGCAGCCCCTCGCCCGGGCCGCCGAGCAGGCGCAGCATCCGCGCCAGCTTGTCCCACAGGTAGCGCTTGTAGCCGCCGAACACCTCGTCGCCGCCGTCTCCGGACAGCGCGACGGTCACGTGCGCTCGCGTCATCCGCGACAGGTAGTAGACCGGCACCGCCGACGTGTCGGCGTACGGCTCGCCGTAGCGGCGCACCAGCTCGGGGAGGACGCTCACCATGTCCGGCTGGACGAGCATCTCGTGGTGGTTCGTCTGCCAGCGCTTGGCCACCAGGCGGGCGTAGGCGGCCTCGCCGAGCCCGCCGGGAAAATCGATCGAGAACGTGTCGACCGGGCGGCTCGTCGCGCGCGCCATGAGCGCGACGACCGTGCTCGAGTCGATCCCGCCCGAGAGGAACGCGCCGAGCGGCACGTCGGAGATGAGGCGGATGCGCACTGCCTCCTCGAGCATCGGGCGGACCTCGGCGGCGGCGTCCTCGAGCGTCCGCGGCGCGCCCGGCCGCGGCGCGAACGACAGCGTCCAGTAGCGGCGGAGCGTCGGCGGCTTTCCCGGCTCCGCCACGAGCATGTGCGCCGCCGGCAGCTTGTGGACGCCGCGGAAGCCGGTCCGCGGCGCGGGCACATATTGCAGCGTCAGGTACTGATCGATCGCGCCGAGGTCGGGCTCGGGCGCGCGGTCGAGCCCGCGGAGCAGGGCCTGCGCCTCGGAGGCGAACGCCAGCCTGCCGTCGAAGTAGCTGTAATATATCGGTTTTTTGCCGAGGCGGTCGCGCGCCAGGATGAGCTTGCGCGCCTTGGCGTCCCACAGGGCCAGCGCGAACATGCCGCGCAGCGAGTCGAGGAACGCCTCGCCCTTCTCCTCGTAGAGGTGGACGACGACCTCGGAGTCCGAGCGCGAGCGGAAGCGGTGGCCGCGCCGCTTGAGGTCCTCGCGCAGCTCCTGGAAGTTGTAGATCTCGCCGTTCACGATGGTGAGGACCGTGTGGTCCTCGTTGGCCAGCGGCTGCCGCCCGTCGGGGGAGAGGTCGATGATCGACAGGCGCCGGTGCCCGAGGGCGCACGGCCCGGAGACGGCATACCCGTCGGCGTCGGGGCCGCGGTGGATCAGGGCGCCCGCCATGGCCCGGACCGCGGCCTCATCGGCCGGGCCGGTCTCGCGCAAGGTTCCGCATATGCCGCACATCTACCGTGCCCGTAGCATAATTTGCCCTTGTCCGGAATGCCCGCCCCGTGCATCTATTTGAGTCCAATCGCATGAAGTGGTGGCGGCAGCTCCGGGGCCTCACGCGGGCCACGTTTCATCTCGCCCTGGTCGTGCTCCCCGTCGTCGGGATCGCGGCGTCGCCGGGCCTCGCCTGGAAGCTCGCGTTCGGCTCGCTCGCGCTCGTCGGCGTGGGGCTGCTCGTCCGCGGCGCCTTCATCTATATGCCGGGGTTCGACCCGTTTTTCCGGGTGCCGTGGCGCGGGTCGCTCCGCGGCCGCAAGATGGCGATCACGTTCGACGACGGCCCGAACGGCGAGGCCACCGAGAGGGTGCTGGAGCTGTTCCGCCGCCACGGCGGCAAGGCGACGTTCTTCATGATCGGCCGGAACGTCGAGGCGCAGCCCGAGCTGGCGCGCCGCGTCCTCGACGACGGGCACGCCGTCGGCAGCCACACCTATTCGCACACCAAGCTGTCCAAGGTGCCCCACCGCGTGGCGGTCGACGAGATCGATCGCGGGCACCAGTGCCTGCTCGACGCCGGCCTCCCCGACAGCAAGCTGTTCCGCGCGCCGCACGGCCTGAAGACGTTCGCGACCGTCGCGCACCTCGAACGCCGCGGCATGAAGATGATCGCCTGGACCGCCGGCGTCTACGATACCGACCAGCCGCGCGGCGAGGTCATCGCGCGGCGGGCGATGCGCTGGCTGCGCCCGGGGGCGATCCTCCTCCTCCACGACGGCAAGCTGGGGAACGACCGCCGCCCCATGCTCGACGCGCTGGAGAAGATCCTCGTCGCCTGCCGCGAGCGCAAGCTCGAGCTCGTCACCGTGCCCGAGCTGCTCGGCGCGTGACCAAGATCCTCTACATCATCAAGAACCTGCAACAGGGGGGCACCGAGGGGCAGCTCCTGCGCCTGTGGGCGGCGCTGCCGGAGCGATTCGACAAGCGCCTGTGCCTCACGTCGCCGGAGGTGCACTACGACGGCGCCCCGCCGCACGCGCTCGCGCCGGATCCCGCCGCGCTGGCGCGCGTCATCGACGACGAGCGGCCGGATCTCGTGTGCTCGTTCCGCGACGTGACCAACGTCGCCGTGTGGCGCGCGCTCGCGCGGGCGCAGCACCGCCCGGCCTGGCTGCCGTCGGTGCGCGGGCGGCCGGTCAAGATCTTCGACGCCCTGCGCACCCGCCTCATCTGCGGGCGCGCCCATCGCGTCGCGGTCAACTCCGAGGGCGTGGCCGCGGCGCTCCGTCGCGTGGGCGTGACCAACGTCGCGCTGACGCCGAACCTCACCGACGTCGGCCGCTACCGTCCGGCGGCGGAGGCCGAGCGGGCCGCGGCGCGCGCCGAGCTCGGCATCGCCGACGGCACGTTCGTGTGGGCGCTGCCGGCGCGCCTGTCCTGGGTCAAGAACCAGCTCGGGCTGGCGGCGGCGGCGGCGCGGCTGCCGCGGCCGGTGGTGGTCCTCCTCCCCGGACGCGCGCGCGACGCGCTCCCCGCCTGGCTCCTGCCGCGCTGGGCGCGCATGCTCGGCGTGGACGACCGGCTGCGGCTCCTCGGCCCGCTGGCGAACCTCGCCCCCATCTACGCCGCCGCCGACGCGCTGGTGCTGGCGTCGATCGCGGAGGGCATGCCGAACGTCTGCCTCGAGGCGCACCTGTCGGGGCTGCCCATCGTCGTCACCGCCGAGGGGAACCGCGACGAGATCGTGGCCGACGGCCGCACCGGGTTCGTCGCGCCGCTGCCGACGCCGGGCTCGCTCCGGCGGGCCATGACCGCGCTCATGGACGTCGCGCCCGACGAGCGCCGCGCGATGGGCGAGCGGGGGCGCGCGCGCGTGCTCGAACGATTCGATCGGCGCGCGGTGCTGGACCGCATCGTGGCCCTTTACGACGAAGCGATCGCCGCCGGCGCGCCGTCGTGAGCCCAGAGGAGGACGACGAGGCCCGGCTGGTCGCGCGCGCGAACGCCGGCGACGCCGGCGCGCTCGCCGCGCTCTACCGCGCCCACCGCGGCTGGGTCGCGGCGCTCGCGCTCCGCTTCACCGGCAACCAGGCCGACGCGCTCGACGTGCTCCAGGAGACGTTCCTCTACCTGTTCCGCCGCCTGCCGCTGGCGCTCACCACGTCGCTGCGCGGGTTCCTCTATCCGGTGGTGAAGCACCAGTCGATCTCGGTCGTCCGGCGGCGCCGGCCGGAGGTCGCCGTCGACGACGCGTCGCTACCGTGGCACGGCGCCGCCGACGCGGGGGACTTCACGCGCCTCGTCGCTGCGCTGCCGGCCGAGCAGCGCGAGGTCGTGCGCCTCCGCTTCGGCCTCGACCTCTCCCTGGACGAGATCGCGGCGGCGCTGGGCGTCCCGCTCGGCACGGTGAAGTCCCGCCTTCACAACGCCTTGAAAACACTGCGATCGCAGATCGCCTGACCGAGCGCGGCGCAACGAATGAACCTTTTCGCGGTGTCGCGCGCTTCCGTGTCCGTGGAGCACGACGACGACCTCGCCCCGCGCCTCCGCGAGGCCCTCGGGGGCCCCGCGCTCGCGATCCCGCCGGAGACCGACGCGTTCCTCGAGGACGCGGCGCGGATGGCCGCGCGGCGCCTGTCCGCGCGCCGCCGTCGCCGCGTGCTCCTCGCCGCGATCCCGGCGGCCGCGGCCGCGGCGCTGGCGCTGTTCCTGACGTTGCGCGCGCCGCGCGATGCGCGCGACGTCAACGGCGACGGGCGAATCGACATCCTCGACGCGTTCGCGCTGGCGCGGGCGATCGAGCGCGGCGGCGCGCTGCGGCCGGAGTGGGACTTCAACGGCGACCACGCCATCGATCGCGCCGACGTCGACCTCTGCGCCCACCGGGCGGTGGAGCTGCGGCGATGAGCGAGCGAACGGTGCAGCCATGAGGCTCTTCCTGGCGCTCCTCCTGACGCTCGCCGCCGCGCCGCCGGCGGGGCCGCGCTTCCGCACGATCCCCGTCACCGTGGAGTCGGCGACGCCGCTCGCCGCGTACCAGGTGGAGATCACCACCGCCGGGCGCATCGTCGGCGTCGAGGGCGGGGACGCGCCGTTCGATGCGCCGCCCTACTACGACCCGGCCGCCCTCGCCGGCGGGCGCATCATCCTGGCGGCGTTCTCGACGGAGAGCGCGCTGCCGGCGGGGCGCCACCGGGTGGCCGTCCTCCACGTGCGCGAGGAGGGCGAGCCCAGGACCGAGATCCGCCTCACCGCGGCCGCCGATCCCGGCGGGGCGCGGGTGGAGGCCCAGGCATTCGTGGGGAGGCAACCATGAGGAAGCTGCTGATCCCGGCATTGCTGGTTGCGGCGTGCACCAAGGACGCCGCGCCGCCACAGTCGCCGCTCGCGTCGGCGCCGCCGCGGGCGGCGGACCGCGACCACGACGGCATCGCGGACGAGGATGGGGACGAGAACGCGCTCGAGCCGCCCGAGGCGACCGAGGCGCCGCGGCACCGCGCCGTCGCGGCCTCTCCGCCGCGCGACACGGCGACCCGCCCGCGCCCCGACCTCCGCGCGCGCGGCCCCTCCGTCGATGAGGTGTGGATCCTCGCGCGCGCGCCGCGGGCGGCCGCGACCGAGCCGCGCGTCGCGCCCGGCCTGCGCGCCGAGGTGGAGGGCCGCGAGGTCCCGCTCCCCCTCGCGCGCACCGACGTCCGCGCCAAGATCTCGGGCTTCCTCGCCACCGTCGAGGTGCGCCAGCGCTACGACAACCCCTACGACCGCAAGATCGACGTGGAGTACGTGTTCCCGCTGCCGGCGAACGCCGCCGTATCCGAGTTCATCATGACCGTCGGCGCCCGCCGCATCCGCGGCATCGTGCGCGAGCGCGCCGAGGCGGAGGAGCTCTACCGCGAGGCGCGCCGCCAGGGCTACGTCGCGTCGCTCCTCACCGAGGAGCGGCCCAACGTGTTCACCCAGAAGGTCGCGAACATCGAGCCGGGGAAGCAGATCGACATCGCGCTGACGTACGACAACACGTTGCCGTGGGAGGACGGCGCGTTCACCTTCGCGTTCCCCACCGTCGTGGGACCGCGCTACAACCGCGCGGGGTCCAGGGACGGCGTGGGCGCGGCGCAACGAGGCAGCGCCGGCGCGTCGGGCCAGCCGACCGAGGTCACCTATCTCGCGCCCGACGAGACGAGCCGCCATCGCGTGTCGTTCACCATCGAGCTCGACGCCGGCGCGCCGCTCGTCGCGGTGGACAGCGCCACCCACGCGCTCGATCAGAAGATCGTCTCGGACCACGTGCGCCGCATCGCCGTCGCCGACGCTGCGCCCGACCGCGACCTCGTCCTGCGCTACCGCGTCGCGTCGCGCCCGGCGGTGTTCGTGCACCAGGGCGCCGACGGCGCGACCTCGTTCGCGCTCCTCCTGCCGCCGCCGGCCGACCTGCGCCAGCTCGCGCGCGCGCCGGTCGAGATGGTGTTCGTCGTCGACTGCTCAGGCAGCATGGACGGCCTGCCCATCGCCGTGGCCAAGCGCGCCGTCCGGCAGCAGCTCGCCCGCCTCGGCCCGGCGGACACGTTCCAGATCATCCAGTTCTCCATGGACGCGTCGGCGCTGGGGCGCGCGCCCGTCCCCGCCACCCCCGACAACGTCGCGCGCGGCCTCGCCTACCTGGCGTCGCTGCGCGGCGAGGGCGGCACCGAGATGATCACCGGCATCCGCGCGGCGCTCGACTTCTCCCCCGATCCGCAGCGCCTGCGCGTCGTGTCCTTTCTCACCGACGGGTACATCGGCGACGAGCGCGACATCCTCGCCGCCGTCGCCGCCAAGGTGGGCTCCGCGCGCCTGTTCAGCTTCGGCGTGGGGACGGCGGTGAACCGCTACCTGCTGGAGAAGATGGCCGCGTTCGGCCGCGGCGCGGTCGCGTTCGTCGATCTCGGCGAGCGCGCGCCCGAGGAGGCCGCCGCCCTGTTCTACGAGCGCGTCTCCCACCCCGCGCTCGCCGACGTGTCCGTCGACTGGGGCGCGTGGCAGGTGTCCGATGTCTACCCGGAGCGGATCCCCGACCTCATGGTCGGCCGGCCCATCGTCGTCGTCGGACGCGCCAGAGGGCCGCTGCCGGCGTCGGTCGAAGTGAGGGGCGTCGTCGGCGGGCGCCGGGTCAGCTACAAGGTCCCCCTCGGTCCGGCCGCCGAGCACCCGGCGCTGGCGAAGCTGTGGGCGCGGGCGCGCGTGGGCCATCTCGCCGACGCGGCGCTGCTCGCCCGCGATCCGGCGGCGATCGTCGAGGAGGTGAAGCGGGTCGCGCTGACGCACGGGCTCCTGTCGGCGTACACCGCGTTCATCGCCGTCGACGCGACCGAGCCCACCGGCGGCGGCACGGCGCCGATCGTCCCGGTCTCGGTGCCGGTGCCGCGCGGCGTCAACGCTGAGAAGAGCGTTCCGCGCTGAGCGTCGACCCTCGCGCGAAGAACACGATCGTCGCGACCGTCGCCGTGGGCACGACGTGGAGCAGGTGGTAGGCCACGGTGAACGCGACAGCCGTCGGGCCGGTGATCCCCGCCAGGAACAGCGCGCCGATCGCGCCCGCCTCGAACGTGCCGAAGTTCGCGGGCGGGCCCGGCAGCGCCACCGCCGCGTTGATCCCGATGAGGACGAGCGTCGCCGTCGCCGCGTCGGCGGGCAGGCCGAACGCGCCGAGGACGAAGTGGAGCTGCGCCACCTCGGTCGCCCAGCCGGCGAGCGAGAAGAGAAGGACCCCGAGGAGCCTCCACCCGCCGAGCGCCGCGCGCGCCGCCGCGAGCGCGTGGCCGAGCCGCCGCCAGCGGTGCGCCTCGAGCCAGGGCCCGACGCGCGCGGCGCCCAGGAAGAACGCCGCGTAGCCGGCGAGGATCGCCAGGCCGGCGGCGCCGACGCCGACGGGCATCGGCCCGAACGCGGTCGTCGCGAGGACGAGGATCGCCATCGCCGCGGTCTCGGTGGCGCG
This sequence comes from Haliangiales bacterium, assembly GCA_035259575.1. Lineage (GTDB taxonomy): Bacteria > Myxococcota_A > Polyangia > Haliangiales > SHYZ01 > DATFWE01. The sequence goes on along the minus strand of DATFWE010000200.1, from coordinate 1,251 downwards.
CTCGGCGATGGTGGGGCCGATGTCGCGCACGAACGTGCCGGACTCGGCGCGGAGGCGCGCCGCGCGCACCATGTCGTTGGAGCCGAAGCCCAGGACGACGTTGGCGAGAGCCCCCTCGTACATCGCCGCGAGGATTGCGCCGAAGCGCGGCGGGTCCTTGAGCACCAGGCGCCAGCGCAGCGCCTTGAACGGCATATAGAGGAGGAAGTTGAGCAGGGGCACCGCCAGGAGCGGAAGCTTGGGCACCGCGCCCAGGTCGACGGTCCACGGCTTTTCCTTCCACAGGAATGCAGCGAACAGGACGAGCGGGACCAGACGGAGGGCGATCCGGGCGGCCCGGGTATGCAGCCAGGCGGGCAAGCACTTGTCTTTGTCACGCGGAGGGGCGCGGTGTCAATTCCCGCCGCGGTCGCGCCGGCGGCAACTCCCGGCATTCCCTTGGTGCGCCGGGACGTTCCGGCTATGCTCCAGACCCCCATGGACTTCGTGGTCCTGCCGCCGCCCGCCGGCGTCCCCGCGCGGCTCCTCGGGCTCGACCTCGTCGAGCGCGCCCGCCGAATGCTGCGTGCCGCGGGGCTCACGCAGTCCGGCGGCGGCGGGACCGCCGACATGGTGATGTTTCCCGCGGAGATCGCTGGGCCGGCCGCCGTCGGCAAGGAGGTCGCACAGGCGCGACCCCCCGCGGGCGGGGTCCTTGCGATCGGGGCCGGGGAGGGCCGCCCGATCCTCGTCGCCAGCGGGTCGGTGCGCGGCGCGCCGCCGCCCCCGTCGGATACGCGGCCGCTCGCCGCCCCGGCGATCGTGGTGCGCGCCGACAACGTGCGCGAGGCGCGGCGGTTCATGCTGCGCTGCCTGCGCAAGCCCGTCGACGGGCTCATCTCCCGCACCATCAACCGTCCGATCTCCCTGGCGATGTCGTCGCTGTTCGTGGAGACGCCGATCACGCCGAACCAGCTCACCATCCTCACGTTCGTGGTGGCGCTCGTCGCCGCCGCGCTCATGACCCAGGGGCACTTTTTCCTCGGCGCGTGCGTCATGCAGTTCTCGTCGATCCTCGACGGGTGCGACGGCGAGGTGGCGCGGCTCAAGTACCAGAGCTCGCGCCTGGGCGGGTGGCTCGACACGATCCTCGACGACGTGTCGAACCAGATCTTCCTCCTGTCCACCGCGTGGGGCGTGTACCACCACGAGGCGACGGGCCTTCTGCGCACGCTCGTCCTCGCCGCCGCCATCGGCGCGTTCGTGCTCGGC
>DATFWE010000199.1:0-7926 GCA_035259575.1 Haliangiales bacterium | reverse complement strand
CGGATCGTGAAGCGCGGCCCGCCGCCGGGCCTGCTCGCCTTCGACGGCGACACGGCCGTGGGCTGGTGCCAGCTCACCCCGCGCGACGACCTCCCCTGGCTCGATCGCTGGCGGGTCCTCGCGCGCGTGGACGAGACGCCGATGTGGTCGATCTCCTGCTTCTTCGTACGCCGCGGCCATCGCAGGAAGGGCGTGATGTCCGCGCTGATCGCCGGTGCGGTCGCCGCCGCCGAGCGCGCGGGCGCGCCGTGCATCGAGGCCTATCCGTACGATTCGGCGCCCGGGTGCGCGTATACCGGATACGCGTCGACGTTCGCGCGCGCGGGCTTCGAGGAGGTCGCTCGCCGCACGGTCGATCGTCCGATCATGCGGCGCAACCTCAAGGGGTCTCGTACCGCCCCATGAACAGGATCAGGCCGGTCGTCGCGTCGCGGATCGCGTAGAGGAAAGGGTGATCGGCGCGGAACGTCACCTCGCGCTCCGGCAGGCGCGCCATGGTGGGGCGCATGACCATGCCCGTCGCCGCGGCCGCCTCCGTCCCCTCCTCGTTCACCTCGATGAACGCCTGGTGGTACCCCTCGCTGATGTGGAGGCCCTCCTTCTCCGCGTCCGCCGCGATGCCGCCGAATTGCGCGTCGTCGGCGAACGCACGCCGGACGCCGAGCGCGCCGAGCGGCTTCTTGAGCGTCGTCTCTGCGCGCACGGTGAAGCGCGGCAGGAACAGGCTCACCTTGACGAGTTCCCGCGTCGCCAGCTCGGGCGGCTTGTCGCCCACGAGTCGCTTCTCCAGCGCGGGCAGATCTTTGTTTCCGTCGGGGAGGATCACATCCATGACCAGACGGCCGCCGCGATAGGGCAGCGACACGACCTGGTAGCCGTCGTAGCGGCCGTAGGCGAGGGACATGCTTGCGTGCATGAGCGGCGCGCGCTTCTCCCCGCCGGGGGCGTGGAACGGCGCATCGTGCGTCTCCCCCTTGTCGAACGGCGACTCCCACGTCCCCTTGAAGTAGATCGCGTTCGTGAGGACGAGGCGCGTCGCGCGATCGACCGCGCCGGGCGGGAGGAGATCCTTGATCTTCCCCTTCGTCTGCTCCTCGACCCACTTGTTGATGGTGTCGCGCGCCCGGTCGGCCCCGCCGCGGAAGTCCAGGACGCCGAGCTCGGCCCCGTACTTCTCGCGCGTCAGCGTCTGGTACGGGGGCAGAAGTCGCAGCGTGCGATCGCCCCACAGCCGGTCGGCGATGGCGAGCTCGATCTCCTTGGCGTCGCGAAGCGACGCGAGGATCCCGCCGATCGCGTCGGGGCCGGCCCCGAGCGCCTTGCCGATCTCCGCCGCCGTCTCCCCCAGCGCCCCGGCCTGCGCCATCGCCAGCGCGAGCTCGATGCTCGCCGGCGAGTAGATGATGTTCCCGCGGGCCGGCAGCTTTCCGTAGAACGAGAAGGCGAACCGATTCAAAGATTTGGCGGCTTCGTCGGCGCGAGCCACCAGGGGCAGACATACGAGCAGCCAGGCGATGCGTCGCATGTGTCTACAGACGCGCGGCGCGGCCAAAAGTTCACTTGCGGACGTGCGGGCGAAGGATGTCGTCCCACGCCTTGGCCTTGCGCGGCGTCTCGCGCACGCAGCGCGCCTGGCGATCGGCGGACATGCCGACGGCCTTGACCAGGTCCGCGTTCGCCTGCTGATCGCCGGCGTAGACGATGCAGATGATGTCGTACATCCGCTGCAGATCGAACGAGTGCTCGTCGTACCAGGCGATGTTCCCCGTCTTCTGCTTCTCCTGCCCCGCGATGGCGAACCACTCCGCCGCCGCCAGCGCGCACTCGCGCCCGACCCCCGGGATCTTCGTCAGGATGATCGCCGAGAGCTGGTCGGCCGCGTCCTCCTCCTTGCCGGTGATCGGCAGATCGAGCTCGCCGGCGAGCGCGTGGCCGAGCTCGTGGAAGAACGTGAAGTAGAACGCGCCGGCGAGCTTACGCCCGACCTGCTCCTCGGTCTTCGATAGCGGCTTGAACACGTTGTAGAAGTAGTCGAGGAGCTCGTAGCACGCGAGGATCGCGTGCTTGTCCGAGGTGTAGAACGCGTTGATCGTGCCGCACTCGAGGAACACGATGGGGAGCGGCCGCGGCATGACATAGCGCGCGCTCAGCGCCTCCGCCACTTTCTCCACCTGGAGGAGGTGCGCCATCTGCGCCCATTGCTTGAGCCGTTCGCTCTTCGGCGCGAGGTAGGCGACGCTGAAAATGTTCCCACCGGGCGCCTGCGCCTTCGTAGTCGATTCCCACCCCGTCGGCGGGCTCGACCACTGCGCGCGCGCCGGGCCGGCGGCCAGAGCGAGAGCGACCACCACCAAGATGCGTTTCGTCATGCGCCGAGCTTATCAGACGCGCGCTGCGCCCGGGCGCGCCTTGTCGGCCCAGCCGCTCCGCGCGCGGGCGCGCGCCAGCGCCTCGGCGAACGCCGCCAGGAACGCATCGATCGTGGCGTCGGTGAGATCCCCCATGTTCGCCACCTGGAAGTACGTCCCGCGCAGCGGCGGCTTGCAGTCGTAGATGACGAAGCCGAGCGACTTCAGATCCTCGTAGAGCTCGCCGAAGCTCACCCCGTCGGGCAGGCGCGGCGTGACGATCGTGTGCGACTCGCGCCCCGTCGCGGTGAAGGTGACGAGGCCGAGCGCGGCGAGGCCGTCGCGCAGCCGCTGGTTGCGCGCGGCGTAGTCGGCCTGGCGGCGCGCGGCGCCATCCTCGAGGTATTCGTCGCACGCGACGTCGAGCGCGAAGTAGGTCGCGACCGCGGGCGTGAACGGCGTCTGCGCCAGATCGGTCGCGTAGCGCCGGTAGCGCTCGAGGTCGAGGTAGTAGGCGCGCGGTCGCACGTCGGCGATGCGCGGCCACACCCGCGGCGACACGCACAGGAACGACACCCCGGAGATGCCGTGGAGGCACTTGTTGGCGCTCGACCAGCAGATGTCGATGTGGTCGCGCTCGACGTCGAGGTCCTCGGCGCCAAGCGACGACACCGCATCGACGAGGAGGAGCGCGCCGTGCCGGCGGCACAAAGCGCCGATCTCCGAGATGGGGTTCAGGAGCCCGACCGACGTCTCGTGGTGGCACATGGCGACCGCGACGGCGTCGGGGTGCGCGGCGAGCGCGGCCGCGACGTCCCCCGGCTCGAACGTCTCCCCCCACGGCCGGCGCAGGTGGACGATGTCGAGCGCGTGCACGGCGGCGATCTCGGCCATGCGCTCGCCGAACGCGCCGTTGTCGAGGACGATGAGCTTGCGCCCGGCCGCCACCGTCGACGCGATCGCGCACTCCATCGCCGCCGTCCCCGACCCGGTGATGAGGACGACCGTGTGCTCCGGCCCGCCGCGGAAGATGCGGCGCAGCTTGCGCGACACGCGCACCAGCACCTCGCTGTAGTCGGAGTCGCGGTGGCACACGTCGTGGTGGACGAGCGCGCTCTTGACGCGCGCGGTCGTGTTGACCGGCCCGGGGTTCATGAGGACGTAGCGGCCGTCCTTGGGCTCGAGCAGCCCCTCGACGTGGGCGAGCGTGGTGCGCGGATCGGGGCGCGGCACGTCGAACCCGCCGATGCGGCGCCAGTCGCGCCCGCCGATCTCGTGGGCGGCGACGAGGCCGCGCCGGGCCAGCGCGCGCAGCCCGTCGGAAACGGTGGGGTGCTGCTCGCGCGCCAGCTCGACGAGGAGCTCGGGGGAGACGAGGCAGTGGCCGCAGTCGAACGCCTGCCCCTCGGCGAGGTCGGCGCCGACGTCCACGACGCGGGCGCGCTTGCCGCCGGCGAGCTTCACCTTGGTGGCGCCGGCGAGGTCGGCGCAGGCGTCGAGGTCGGTGTCGACGAGCATGACGCACTCGGCGGCGTCGGCGCTGAGGCGCTGGAGCGGCGCCAGCGCCTCCTTGTGGACCATGCGGTCGCCCAGGATGCAAAAGCAGCGCTCGACGACGAAGTCGCGCGCGGTGAGGAGCGAGATGCCGCTCGTCCGCCGCCAGTCGGGGTTCTCGACGATCGTCACCCGGTACGGCCCGGCGGGCAGCTCGGCCACGGACTCGCGGATCTCGTTCCCCCGCCAGCCGACGACGACGGCGATCTCGGTGATGCCGAGCTCGACGAGCGTGCGGATGGTGAGGTGGAGGAGCGGCGTCCCCTCCATGGGGATGAGCGGATGGAGGGTGTCCTGCCCGCGCACGCGTCCGGCGGCGAGGATGACCGCGCGTTGGATCATGGGGCCTTCATGTACTGCAAATCGGCCAGCGCCGCCACAAGGGTCGCTTCCTCGGCGGGGGTCATGCCGTGGAACAGGGGGAGCAGGATCGTCCGGTCGCGCAGGCGCTCCGACACGGGGAGCGGCGGGCGGCCCGGGTACGCCGGCTCCTGGTGGGCGTTGGACACCCCGCGGCGGGTGGCCACGCCGGCGCGCTCGAGGCGCGCGCGCACGTCGTCCTGCGAGACGCCGGCGCGGAGGTGCGTCGGGAAGCTCTGCCAGTTGGGGCGGGCGTCGTCGCGCGGGTGGTGCGGCGCGAGCAGCGGGTGGCCGTCGAGCGCGGCGGCGAAGCGCGCGGCCAGGCGGCGCCTCTCGGCGAGGATCGCGTCGAGGCGATGGAGCTGGACGCGGCCGATCGCGGCCTGGAGATCGGTGAGGCGGAAATTGAACGCCGGCTCGAGGAAGCGCTCGCCGGCCATGGCGTGGTTGCGCAGGAGCCGGGCGCGCGCGGCCAGGGCGCCGTCGGAAAAAGTCAGCATGCCGCCGTCGCCGGTGGTCACCACCTTGCGCGGGTGGAACGAGAACGTGGCGATCCCGCCGTGGGGGCGGCCGATCCGCTCCCACCGGCCGCCGAGGCGGATCTCGCTGCCGAGCGCGCAGGCGGCATCCTCGATCACGGGCAGATGTTCGGCCGCGGTGAGAATCCCCTCGATATCGCAGGGGAATCCGATCTGATGGACGCACAGGATCGCGCGCGTCCGGGGCGTACGCGCCGCCTGCACCGCGGCCGGGTCCATGCCGAACGTCGCCTCCTCCACGTCCACGAAGACCGGGATGGCGCCCACGGCGACGACGGCGTTGGCAGTGGCCGGAAACGAATGGCTGACGGTGATGACCTCGTCGCCGGGCCGGACGCCGGCGAGGCGCAGCGCGAGCTCGATCGCCACCGTGCCGTTCGCCACCGCCACGGCGTGCGGCGCGCCGACCGCGGCGGTGAAATCCGCCTCGAACGCGGCGACCTCCGGGCCCTGCATGATCCAGCCCGAGCGGAGGACGCGCGCGATGGCGCGCTCCTCTTCGTCGCCGAGATCGGGACGCGTGATGGGGATCAAGGGCAACGGTCCCCACCGTACACCCACACCGTCGGCCGGCGGAGGCGCTTATCGATCACCTTATACAAGTCCTTTCGCCCGACGAAGAAGTCGAGCTGCGCGCCCCCGATGGCGCTCCCCCGGTCGTCGGCCACGACGCAGCCGTCGTGGATGAAGCCGCCCCACGGAGGCTCGCCCGGCATCTCCACCCCGTCGAGGTCCGGGATGTAGAGCACCGTCCCGGTGGGGACGACCGCCGGGTCCGACGCCACGGAGCGGAACGGGCGCAGGCGTCTGCCCTCGACGCCGACGCCCCAGCGGTCGGCGATCTCCCTGAAGCAGGGCACCCCGACCCACCCGCACGCGCAGCGCGCATCGAAGTTGAGCATGCGCCCGTCCTCGAGCTCGCCCGTCCCCTCGAGCGCCAGGCTGCGCAGGAACGCGAGCGTGGTGACGCCGAGAACGCCGCAGGTGGCGTCATAGATGTACGCGTTGGGCCTGCCGCGCGCGTCGCGCTCGTCGGCGACCCAGTAGAACGTGAGCTGGAAGCGCCCGTAGGCCTCCTCGCCGTAGGCCCGGGACACAAGGAGGAGGAGCACCAGCGCGCGCGTACCCCAACGGTAGACAAGGATACGCGGCGATGCAAATCGCCGCCGGCGCGCGGCTTGACTCGGCGCGGCGGGCGGCTACCATGCGCCGCATGTCTGCGTTTCTGACCGAGCTGAAAAAGACGGACTCCGCCGGGGAGCTTCGTCGCACGCACGTCGGCCGCCGGGTCGTGCTCATGGGGTGGGTGGACACGCGGCGCGACCACGGCGGGTGCGTGTTCATCGACCTGCGCGACAAGGGCGGCCTGTGCCAGGTCGTGTTCCGTCCCGAGGTCTCGGCGCAGGCGCACGCGCTTGCGGGCGAGCTCAGAAACGAGTATTGCATCGCCGTCGCCGGCGTCGTCGACGGGCGCGGCGAGAACGTCAACGCCAAGATCCCCACCGGCGAGGTCGAGCTCACCGCCGATCGCCTCGAGATCTTCTCCCGCGCGGAGACGCCGCCCTTCCCCATCGAGGACGAGCTCGACACGCACGAGGCGCTGCGCCTCAAGCACCGCTACCTCGACCTCAGGCGCCCCGCGCTCAAGCACAACTTCCTCGTCCGCTCGGACGTGTACAAGCTGTCGCGCAACTTCCTCTACGAGCGCGGCTTCGTCGAGATCGAGACGCCGTACCTGGTCAAGTACACGCCCGGCGGCGCGCGTAACTTCCTCGTGCCGTCGCGGCTCAACCCGGGGAGCTTCTACGCGCTCGCGGAATCGCCGCAGATCTTCAAGCAGCTGTTCAAGGTGTCCGGGTTCGAGCGCTACTTCCAGATCGCGCGCTGTTTCCGCGACGAGGACCTCCGCCTCGACCGCCAGCCCGAGTTCACCCAGATCGACCTGGAGATGTCGTTCGTCGTCGAGGAGGACGTGCAGGAGGTCGTCGAGGGCCTGCTGGCGGCGGTGTGGAAGGGGATCCTCGACGTCGACGTCGCGCGCCCGTTCCCGCGCATCAGCTACGACGAGGCGATGCTGCGCTACGGCTCGGACAAGCCCGATCTGCGCCTGGACCTCGAGCTTTGCGACGTGACCGAAGCGGCGCGCGCGTCGGGGTTCCAGATCTTCGAGAAGGCGGTCGCCGCCGGGGGCATCGTCAAGTGTCTGCGCGTCCCCGACGGCGATAGGCTCAGCCGGTCGCATCTCGACGCCATGACCGATCTCGCCAGGCCGTACGGCGCCAAGGGGATCGCGTTCGCGCGCGTGCAGGAGGGCGGCGGGTGGCAGGCGCCGTTCGCCAAGGCGTTCGCCGACACCGCGCGCGCGGCGGTGAACGCGGCCGCCAAGGCCGGCCCGGGCGACGTCCTCCTATTCTGCGCGGACAAGTTCAAGACGGTCAACGCGTCGCTGGCGGCGATCCGGCTCCATCTGGGGCAGAAGCTGGGGCTTCTGCGCGAGGGGGAGTGGCGCTTCGCGTGGACGACGGACATGCCGATGTTCGAGCAGCAGGAGAGCGGCGAGTGGATGGCGGCGCACCACCCGTTCACCTCGCCGCGCATGAGCGACCTCGACATCCTGGAAACCGACCCGGGGCGGTGCCGCGCGCGCGCCTACGACTGCGTCCTGAACGGCAACGAGATCGCGGGCGGATCGATCCGGATCCACCGCCCCGACGTGCAGGCGAAGCTGTTCCACGCGATCGGCCTCGGCGAGGCCGAAGCGCGGCAGAAGTTCGGCTTCCTGCTCGACGCGTTCAAGTACGGCCCGCCGCCGCACGGGGGGATCGCGATCGGCCTCGATCGGCTGGCGATGCTCCTCGCCGGCGCGGACAGCCTGCGCGACGTGATCGCGTTCCCCAAGACGCAGAAGGGGACGGACCTCATGACCGACGCGCCCGGCCCGGTCGCGGCGAAGCAGCTCGACGACCTGCATATTGCCCTAAAGAGATGAGCGAGCGAGCGACGCCGAGGATCGAGGCGCCCCTGGAGCGAGGCGCAGCCAAGCGACCTGGCGCCCCGAGGCGTCGCGAGCGAGCGGTGCAACGATGAGCGAGCGAGCGACGCCGAGGATCGAGGCGCCCCTGGAG
>DATFWE010000198.1:0-24405 GCA_035259575.1 Haliangiales bacterium | reverse complement strand
ACCTGGAGCGCCCGCGCCGGCGCGAGTGAGGGTGCAACAATGACCGAACGAGCGACGGCGCGGGAGCACGCGACCCTGGAGCCCGGTGCAGCCGGGCGACCTGGAGCGCCCGCGCCGGCGCGAGTGAGGGTGCAACAATGAAGAAGAGCGTGCTCATGGCCATCGCCCTCCTGGGCGCGCGCGCCGGCGCGCAGCAGATCGAGGTGCCGGTCCTGGTCCTGGAATCGCCGGAGGCGGAGGCCGGCGAGGTGGACACCGAGCTCAACCTCGCCAACCTGGTGCAGACGGCCGCCAAGGGCGTCACGACGGTGCAGGAGGCGCCGGCGATCATCACCATCATCCCCGGCGACGAGCTCGCCGACCGCAACACGCGCAACCTGGAAGAGGCGATCGATCGCGTCCCCGGCTGGTTCCGCTACGGCGCCGAGTACAGCCAGTTTCCGTCGGTGAACCCGCGCGGGACGTTCCAGGCGACGCTGTTCCTGCGCGACAGCGTGTCGATGTTCGACTCGATGGTGAACATCGCCACGGTGTCGCGCGTGCAGCCGCTCGAGACGGTCAAGCGGCTCGAGATCATCACCGGCCCCGGAGGCGTCCTGTGGGGCGCGAACTCGTTCCTCGGCGTCGTCAACGTCATCACCAAGGACGCCGAGGACGTGAACGGCCTCGAGGCCTCCGTCGGCGCGGGCAGCGGCAACGGCGACAAGGACGTGCTGCGCGGCTACATGATGGCCGGCCTGCCCAAGCTGTTCGACGGCAAGCTGAAGCTGTTCGCCCACGCCAGCTTCGAGACGTACAAGGGGCCGATCTACACCTACCCCGGCCACCTGTACGGCTCGCCCACGCCGCAGCCGAACGGCCTGTCGGTCTACGGGGCCGACACCACCAGCGACCCCAAGCGGTCGATGATCTTCTACTTCGACGGAAAGATCGCCGCCGGGCCGTTCACGTTGCTGTGGGCGTTCCCGCTGGCGCAGCGCTACTTCGGCGTCGGCTTCCCCGGGAACGTGGTGCGCGAGACGCTGCCCGAGGACAAACTCCCCGAGTGCTCCCAGGTGCCGCGGACGGACCCCAACGTCGCGAACCCCAACGACCGGTGCGCCGACCGCGCCCGCGCCTACCGCGCCGATCACATCGACTTCTTCGAGCGCTACGGCATCCTGGAGTACAAGACGCGCTTCGCCGAGAACAAGGCCGGACTGACCGCGCGCGGCTACTTCATCCAGTTCGTCCGCGACTTCGAGCCGCTGGCGGTCCTGAACCCCATCCCCGGGTTCCTCGAAGGCGGCCTGTCGTTCAACGCCAACTTCACGAACTACCGCGCCGGGGGCACCATCGACGGCGACGTCGAGCTGGCGCCGACGCTGCGCCTCACCTACGGCGTGGAGGCGTTCCGCGAGTGGCTCCCGTCGAACATCGTATCGTCGCTGCAGGGCGACGGGACGGAGGCGACGTTCGAGGGGCCCTACAACCTCAATCTGCTGCCGCTCGCCTGCCCGCGCCGGGCGACGTGGAACGGCTCGGACATCACCAACATCTCGTTCGTGCCCGGCTGCCCGCTGACGTTCGCGTTCAAGGCGGACCGGGTGGTGTTCGGCGGATTTGCGTCGCTGCAGTGGCGGCCGACGCCGCGCCTCATCCTCGACGCAGGCGTGCGCGGCCAGGTGGCGCCGAGGTCGCTGGGGAAGCGCGGCTACGACCCGGTCCCGCTCGGCTCGGCGGCGATCGTGTACGAGTTCATCCCCGACTGGCACGTGAAGCTGAACGTGACGCAGGGCTTCCGGCCGCCCGTGTTCAACAACACCGACTCGAACGGGCAGGCGGTCGAGCTCGCCGGCAACCCCAATCTCAAGGTCGAGACGTCGGCGGCGTTCCAGGCCGAGGTGAACGCGCGCCTGCTGAAGGGGCGGCGGCGCATCCGCGAGCTCGACGTGCGCGCCGATGTTTCGTACACGCGGCTCGACAACGATATCTTCGTGAACAACGGCAGCTACCAGAACGGGCAGCCGCGCGGCATCACCTCGGCGGAGTTCCTCGCCAAGCTGTACCTCAAGGGCGACCACCGCCTGGAGCTCGGTTACACGTGGCTGCGGACCGTCACCGCCGACAAGGGCGTGTTCAAATCGAACCCCGAGCACTGGTTCAACTTCGGCGGCGTGGTGTCGCTCATCCCGCGCACGCTCGAGCTCAACGCCAACCTGCGGGTGTTCGGCGCGTTCGAGGATCCCAACATCCGCATCGAGACGCGCGATCTGGTGTTCGACCCGCTGAGCGGCAACTCGTTCCTGACCATGCCCGGGCAGACCGTCGGCGTGAACCCGACCGAGAACGTGATGGACCGCATCCCGCCCACCGCCGAGCTGCAGGTCGGCATTCGCCTGCGGGCGCTGCGGGACAAGCTCATCTTCACCGCGTCGGCGTACAACGTGTTCAACGCCCGCCTCTACCAGCCCGACGCGTTCTACGACTTCGAGCCGCGCCTGGAGTACACGCCGAACCTGTACGAGGACTTCCGGTTCTTCGCGACGGCGACGGTGGCGTACTAGCCGCCCATTCCTCGAATCAGCTCCCGCAGCGCGCGCACGACGCCGGGCGACAGATCCGGGTTCGCCGGCATGGCCGCGCTCTTGCCCACGGACGCGCCGCCGTACTGGATCGTGCGCTCGATGCGCTCGTTCGAGATCGCCGCCTGCCAGGACTTGTCGTGGAAGTCGCGCGGGCGCGGCACGAGCGACGCCGACGCGGGGCCGTTCCCGCGGCCGTCGGCGCCGTGGCATGGCGTGCACCGCGTCGCGAACAGCTCCCGCGCCTGCGCCATCTCCGACGATCCGGCGGACGGCCCCCCGCCCTGCTCCGGCGGCGCCTCCGACTTGCTCGCGCACGCGCCCAGCACCCAGAGCGCGAGCAGGTACCTCAGCTCTCCACCTTGGTGCGGCGCGCCTGGCTGTCCGACAGCGCCCGGCCGCGCGCGTGCCGCTCCACCGCCTCCTGCACCGCGGCGCGAAGCTTCTCCGAGTCGATCGGCTTCACCACGTAGTTATGGATGCCGGCGCGATCCATCGCTCGCTCGATCTCGGGCACGTCGGTGAATCCGCTGAGGAGCACCTTCACCAGGTACGGCAGGCGCTGCCCCACCCGCTCGAGAAGCTCGACCCCGGTCATCTGCGGCATCTTCTGGTCGGTGATCACGACCGCGAACCGGCCCCGGCCGAGCTCGCGGAGCGCCTCCTCCCCCGACGACGCCCGGACCACGTCGTACTCAACGCGAAAGACTCGCTCCATGAAGTCCAGCATGTCGGGCTCGTCGTCCACGATGAGCATGCGCGGTTTCATGATGCGTGCTCTATCTTTACGCGGCCGCGCCAGGCCCGCAACCGCTCGAGGCAGCGCGGCACCACGGCGGACGGAAGCTCGAGCACCGCGGGGATCCCGCGGAAGCACGGATCGCGAACGAGCCGCCGAAACACCGCATGCCCCGCATGACCCTCGCCGATCTCGGCATGGCGGTCGACCCGTGAGCCGAGCTCCCGCTTGGAATCATTGAGGTGGAACGCGACGAGGCGCCCGAGCCCCAGCACGCGGTCGAACTCGCGCCACACGCCCTCGTAGTCGCCGGCGAGATCGTATCCCGCGGCCACGGCATGGCAGGTATCGAAGCAGACGCCGGTGCGGTCCGGGCTGTCCACGCGATCGAGCATCTGGCGGATCTCCTCGAAGCTCGCGCCGAGATATGTGCCCTGACCCGCCGTCAGCTCCAGGACCACCTTGACGCGATAGCCGGGCGTGCGCGCGATCGCCCAGCGGAGCGCGGTTGCGACACGCCGCATGCCCGCCGCGCTCCCGGCGCCGACGTGCGCGCCCGGATGGAACACCACGCCGCGCACGCCGAGCGCCTCGGACCGCTCGAGCTCGCCGAGGAATGCCCGCCGCGATTTCCGCCCCAGCTCGCCGCCCGCCGCGAGGTTGATGAGGTACGAATCGTGCGCCAGGATGGGCACCCCGCGCCGCGCGGCCTCCGCCGCGAACTCCCGGATCTCGCCTGGATCCCTCCGCGTTTCGGCCCAGCGGCTTCCGTTCTGGGTGAAGATTTGAATTGCCTCATCCCGGTGGGCATCGGCCCGCTCGAACGCGCGCAAAAGCCCGCCGGAGATGCTCTCATGGGCGCCGAGGCGCATCGGTCCGACCTTTGACTCTACCGGTGAATTCGATATGATACGCTCGAAAAGGGAGGAGCTTGTCCAAGCGACGCGTCCTTGCTGTCTCTCCAGATATCGAGCGTCTGCGCCGCTTGGTCGCGATCCTGGAGCGAGCCGGGGCGGAGGTCGACGCCGTGCTGGATCCGTCCGTGCTCGAGGGCACGATCCCGCATCGGTTCATTTTCTATTCCTGGGACGGGGCGCAGTCCGATATGGACCGCCTCGTCCCCCGAACGCGCCAAAAAGCCCACATCACGGCGATCGTCCCCAAGGCCCCGCTGAAGTCGCTCACCTTGCTGCTCGCGGACCCGCGCTGCAACCACGTTCTGGTGGGCGATATCATGCAGGAAAAGTCCGAGGCGGAGCTCGGCCTTTACGTCACGGCCGCCAAGCTCCTCACGGGTGACATCTTCGGCATCGAGAAATATCTGCCCGAGGGCACGCCGGTGAACTACTTCCGCCTGCGCGACTTCCAGGGGCGCCAGACCGCCATCGACACGGTCGTCAAGTACGCGGAGGAGCGCGGCGTCCGGCGCCAGGTGCGCGCCGCCGTCGCCCAGGTGTGCGAAGAGCTGCTCATGAACGCACTCTACGACGCGCCCGTCGACGACATGGGCAACCCCATCTTCGCCGAGATCGAGCCGCACGCGCGCGTCGAGAGCCTGAGCCCGCGCCCGGTGTCGATCCGCTACGCCGCCACTCCCGACCAGTTCGTCGTGGCGGTGCGCGACCGCTTCGGCCGCCTGGCGAAGAACACAATTCTCGACTACATCAATAAGTGCCTTCACTCGGAGCAGCAGATCGACCGCAAGACCTACGGCGCGGGGCTGGGTCTGTACATCGTCGCCAACGCGGCGGCCGGGTACATCGTCAACGTCGCACACGGGATGGCGACCGAGGTGGTGTGCACGTTCGATCGCGGCACCAAGGCGCCGCTCCGACTGGTGGGAGTGTTCGTGCATCCGGGGCAGGTGGCCGTCCAACAGGGAGCACAAGGCGGCGTCGCGGCATAAAGCGTGGCTGCGGAAGAAGACAAACAATTCGGCCCTTACCGGCTGGTGACGCTCATCGCGACCGGCGGGATGGCGGAGATCCATCTCGCCAAGGCGCGCGGCGTGGGCGGGTTCGAGAAGCTCGTCGCGCTCAAGATGATCCACCCCAACTTCTCGTCGGACGAGCACTTCATTCACATGCTCATCGACGAGGCCAAGATCTCGGTCCAGCTCCAGCACGTCAACATCGCTCACACATTCGACCTCGGGCGCGTCGGCGGCACCTATTACATCGCCATGGAGTATGTCGACGGCTGGGACCTGTTCAAGATCCTGCGCCGCGCCTCGGAGCTCAATCGGCCCATGCCGGTCGACATGGCCGTGTACGTCGCCAAGGAGGTCCTCGCCGGGCTGGATTACGCGCACCGCAAGCGCGACGAGTTCGGGCGCACGCTCGGCATCATCCACCGCGACGTCTCGCCCCAGAACGTGCTCATCTCCCGCGCGGGCGAGGTCAAGCTGGTCGACTTCGGCATCGCCAAGGCGACGATGCGCGCCCGCCAGACCGCCGCGGGCGTGATCAAGGGCAAGTATTACTACATGTCGCCGGAGCAGGCGTGGGGCGACCCGCTCGACCGCCGGACCGACATCTTCTCGGCGGGGATCCTCGCCTACGAGATGCTGAGCGGGCAGATGCTCTACCTCGAGGAGGACATGCAGAAGCTCCTCGACCGGGTGCGCAAGGCGGACATCCCGCCGCTCGTGACCCGCCGCCCGGACCTGCCGCGCGACGTCGAGCGGGCGGTCATGCACGCGCTCGCCAAGAAGCCCGACCTGCGCTGGCAGCACGCGGCCGACTTCGGAAACACGCTCGAGGCGTGGCTGCACACGCACGCGCAGGGCACGAGCGCGCAGAAGCTGGCGGCGTGGGTGTCGGACGTGATGCGGGACAAGCCGTCCGCGGCGGCCGCGCCCGACCCGATCATGTCGCCGGCGGAGTTCACCGACGAGAACAGCATCATCTTCGCGCTGGGGGATGTGCGCCGTCGGCCCAAGGAGCCCGAGCCGCCGCCGGCGCCCAGGGCCGCTCGGCCGCCGCCGGGGCGGCCGCCCGCGCGCCCGCCCGACCTGGCGACCACGCCCAGCGCGCCGTCGCTCCCCAGCGTGTCGCCGGCGCCGCCGGTCACGGCGACCAAGCCGATCGCGCCCCCGCGGCCGGTGCCCGCCCCGCCGCCGGCCCCGCGCGCCGCCGACCACGTGACCGCCGCCTCGGTCGCGCCCCAGCCGCAGACGGCCGCGTCGAGCCCGCCGGCAGGCCCGACGCTCGACGCGCCCATCCTGCCCGCGCCGGCCGCGGACGCCAAAGACAAGCCGGACAAGCCGGACAAGCCGGACGACAGTGACAAGAAGAACGGGACCATCGAGCTGTCGCTGGCCGACGTCGAGGAGGCGAGCGAGAAGACGCGCCTGTCGCTGGCGCCGACGGCATCGCAGGAGCCCGAGCCGGCCACCGATCCGGCCACCGTGACCGACGAGCCGACCCAGATCGACGCCCCTCCGGCCCCGGCCCCGGTGCCGGCAGAGGAACCGTCCGACGAAGATCCCACCCGCCTCGACGTGGCCGGGCTGGCCGGGCGCACGCGAGCGGGGCCGCCGCCCGGGCCCCCGGCGCCGGCGCGGCGCACGCGGCGCACGCCCGGCGCCGGCATCCCGGTCGAGCGCGGCGCCCGCCACGAGCCCGGCGCGAGCGCGAGCCAGCGCCTGCCCCTTCTGCCGCCGGCCGAAACGTCCGTGTCCCCGCCGCCGCGCCCGACCGAGCAGCCCGAGCGCGTGTGGCCGCCGGCGTCGACGCCGGCGTGGGGGACGACCGATGCCGACGATTCGCTGCCGTACAAGCTGGTGCGGGGGGTGGCGTGGCGCCGCGCCGCCGCCTACGCGGGCGCGGCCTGCGCCGCCGCCGTCGCCATCGCGCTCGCCGTCGCGCTCGCGACGCGGCCGCCCCCGCCGCCCGAGTTCGCGGCGATCGAGGTCATCTCGATCCCGCCCGGCGCGCGCGTCGCCGTCGACGGGCGCGACGCGGGCACGACGCCGGTGACGCTCGATCGGCTGCCCGTCGGCTCCACGCTCAAGCTCAGGCTCGCGCTCGATCGGCACGAGCCATGGGAGCGGAGCGAGCCCGTCGGCGCGGCGGGCGGCAAGATCATCGCCTCGCTCAAGCCCATCCTCGGCGAGCTGGTGGTGGACAGCACGCCGCCCGGCGCCGAGGTGTTCCTCAACAACAAATCGATCGGGGTCACGCCGCTGTCGAAGACGGACATGGATCCATGGGCCGACGGGGTCGTGGAGGTGCGCAAGGTCGGGTTCAAGCCCGTCCGCCGCCCGTTGACCTGGTCGGGGCAGCGGCGGGTCGAGCTGCGGGTGGAGCTGTTGCCGGCGAGGGAATAGTCGATCTATGGTGGGGCATGCCTGCACTGCAACCCAGCCCCGCGGTGCGCGGGGACATCACCACGCTCCTCGGTCCGGGCTCGACGTTCGAGGGCAAGCTGACCTTCGAGGGGACGGTCAGGATCGAGGGAAAGCTCGCCGGAGAGATCTTCTCCAACGACGTGCTCGTCGTGGGTGAAGGCGCCGAGGTCAAAGCCGAGGTCGACATCGGCGAGATCATCATCCAGGGCACCGTCGTCGGGAACATCCGCGCCAAGAAGTCGGTCGAGATCCAGGCCCCCGGCAAGGTCAAGGGCGACATCACCACCCCGTCGCTCCAGATCGATCGCGGCGTGATCTTCGAGGGGCGGTGCTACATGGAGGGCATCGCCGAGGGCAAGAAGGCGCCGCCGCACCCGCCCGGGCCGATCCTCCCCGCGCCGGCTCCCGCGCCCGCCCTAAAGAAATAGCTCCACTCCCGCCGTACGGGGCGAGGATGCCACGGGGTCCGGGCATCCCATCCATGGGTTGACACCGCTTTCGGCCGATGCTATGCACCCGGCGCCTCCAGGGCCCGTCATGCCAAGCCTCCTCCTCGCGGAAAACATCCCGATCATCGACCTCGACTCGACGGTCTTTCTGCAGCTCGGGGTGTTCGTCCTGATGGCCCTCATCCTGTCCCAGGTCCTGTTCAAGCCGTACCTCGCGGTGCGGAACGCGCGCACGGCCGGGATCGACGGCGCCCGCGACGAGGCCCACCGCATGGACGAGGAGGCGCAGGCCAAGATGGCCGAGTACGACCACGCCTTCAACGCCGCGAGAACCAAGGCAAATCTGGAGCGGGCCAAGCTCCAGGCGGAGGCGGTGGCGCGCGAGCGCGAGATCGTCGAAGCGGCGCGCAAGGCCACCGTCGAGGCGCTCGACGCGGCGCACGCCAGCATCGCCAGGGACGCCGAGGGCGCGCGCGCCGAGCTCCAGCCGCGCACGCGCGAGATCGCCCGCGAGATCGCGACCAAGATCCTCGGCCGGGAGGTGGCGTGATGCTGCGCCGGCTGTGGACGTGGCTGTGGATAGCCACCACGCCGCTGGCGGTGACCGTCCTCGCCGCCGAGACGGAGCACGCCGCCGAGGAGCACGGCGGCGAGCACGTTCTCGACAACCCTATCCAGAACGTCCTCGACTTCGGCTACAAGAGCAAGGGCCTGCCGGCGCCGTTCTCGATGCAGCTCCTCAACTTCGCGGCTTTCCTGTTCATCATCGGCAAGTACGCGGGCCCGTCGATGAAGAAGGCGGTGCGCGAGCGGCACGACCGCATCAAGCGGGATCTCGAGGAGAGCGCGCGCCTCCGCGCCGAGGCGCAGCGCAAGGTGGACGAGTACGGCGCCAAGCTCGCCTCGCTCCAGGCCGAGATCGACAAGCTGGTGTCGACGATCCGCGCCGAGGCGGAGGCGGAGAAGCGCCGCATCCTCGGCGACGCTCAGGCGCGCGCCGATCGGATGAAGCGCGACGCCGAGATGCAGGTGCAAGCGGAGATTCAGCGGGTTCGCCTCATGTTGGAACGGGAGGCGGTGGTGGCGGCCGTGGCGCTCGCCGAGAAGCTCCTAGTCGAAAAAACCACCGACGTCGACCAGAAGGCCTTGGCCGACCGTTTCCTCAAGGCATTGGTGTAACGCATGATTTCCGGATCGCTGGCCCGCCGGTACGCCCGGGCCCTCCTCGACCTCGGCGTCCAGAACGACACGTTCGAACAGATCGGCAAGGAGCTCGACGAGCTCGCCGCGATGTACTCCGGCTCCCGCGATCTCACCGAGGCGCTGACCAATCCGGTCTTCTCCCACACCCGGCGCCGCGACGTGCTGATGGCGATCCTCGAAGAGGCCAAGGCGTCCCCGGTGGTGCGGAACTTCGTCCTCTTGCTGTTCGACCGCGAGCGCATGCCCTACCTGCCCGGCATCGCGCGCGAGCTCCGCGCCATGGTCGACGAGCGCGGCGGCCGGGCGCGCGCGACCGTGACCTCGGCGCGGGCGCTCACCGCCGACCAGGTCAAGAAGGTCAAGGCCTCGCTGGAGAAGCTGTCGGGCAAGCAGATCCTCCTCGACAAGAAGACCGACGCCGGGCTCATCGGCGGCATCGTCGCCAAGGTCGGCGACACCGTATACGACGGCAGCATCCGCACGCAGCTCGAGCAGATGCGCGAGCGATTCCTCGCCGAATAGGGCGGGAAGGGGCACCGATGGAGATCAAGGCCGAAGAGATCAGCCGCATCATCCGCAAGCAGATCGAGGACTTCGATCAGAAGGTCGCGGTGCTCGAGACCGGCACCGTCCTCAGCTGCGGCGACGGGATCGCCCGCGTCCACGGCCTGGCGGGCGCGATGGCGGGAGAGCTGGTGGAGTTCCGCGGGCATGGCGGCCAGACCGTGTCCGGCATGATCCTCAACCTCGAGGAGGACAACGTCGGCGTGGCGCTCCTCGGCAACTACGAGGCGATCCGCGAGGGGGACGAGGTCCGCCGCACGACGAAGATCGTGAGCGTCCCCGTCGGCGACGCGCTGGTCGGGCGCGTCGTCAACGCCATGGGCGCGCCGATCGACGGCAAGGGCCCGATCGAGACCAGGGAGACGCGCAAGGTCGAGATCAAGGCGCCCGGCATCGTCGCACGCAAGGGCGTGCACGAGCCGCTGCAGACCGGCATCAAGGCCATCGACTCGATGATCCCCATCGGCCGCGGCCAGCGCGAGCTCATCATCGGCGACCGCCAGACCGGCAAGACCGCCATCGCGGTCGACACGATCATCAACCAGAAGGGCCAGGGCGTGTATTGCTTCTACGTGGCCGTCGGCCAGAAGCAGTCCACCGTCGCCAGCGTCGTCGACAAGCTGCGCGCGTACGGCGCGATGGAGTACACGACCGTCGTCGCCGCGTCCGCGTCGGAGCCGGCGCCGCTGCAGTTCATCGCGCCGTACACCGGCTGCACCATGGCCGAGCACTTCCGCGACAGCGGCAAGCACGCGCTCATCATCTACGACGATCTCAGCAAGCAGGCGGTCGCCTACCGCCAGCTGTCGCTGCTGCTGCGCCGCCCGCCGGGACGCGAGGCGTACCCGGGCGACGTGTTCTACCTCCACTCGCGCCTGCTCGAGCGCGCCGCCAAGATGTCCGACGAGGCCGGCGCCGGCTCGCTCACCGCGCTGCCCATCATCGAGACGCAGGCGGGCGACGTGTCGGCGTACATCCCAACCAACGTCATCTCGATCACCGACGGGCAGATCTTCCTCGAGAGCGACCTCTTCTACTCCGGCGTGCGTCCGGCGGTGAACGTCGGCATCTCGGTGTCGCGCGTGGGCGGCAACGCCCAGACCAAGCTGATGAAGGCGGTCGCCGGCATGCTCCGGCTGGAGCTGGCGCAGTACCGCGCCATGGCGGCGTTCGCCCAGTTCGCCTCGGACCTGGACAAGGCGACGCAGTTCCAGCTCGAGCGCGGCAAGCGCATGGTCGAGCTGCTCAAGCAGTCGCAGTACGTGCCGCTCCCCGTCGAGAAGCAGGTCATCCTCATCTTCGCCGGCACGCGCGGCTACGTCGACAAGTACCCGGTCGACGTGCTCCTGCGCTACGAGCGCGAGCTCTACTCGTACCTCGAGACGAGCCGTCCCGACGCGCTGGAGGCGGTCCGCACGGGCAAGGCGTTCGACGAGGACGAGAAGGATGCGAGCGGCAAGAAGACGGGGCGCAAGGTCGATACGGACGTGGGCAAGAAGGTCAAGGGCGCGCTCGACGAGTTCGCCAAGATCTTCTCGGTGGAGAAGGGCGCGGAGTAATGCCCAGCTTGAAGGCGATCCGCACGCGGATCGCGAGCGTCAAGAACACGCAGAAGATCACCAAGGCGTTGAAGCTGGTCGCCGCGGCGGGGCTGCGCCGCGCGCAGGAGGCGATATGGGCGGCGCGGCCGTACGCGCGCTCGCTCGAGGACGTGATCGCCGAGGTCGCGGCGCGCGCCGGCGCCGACGCGCACCCGCTGCTCGAGACGCGCGCCATGCGGCGGATCGAGGTCATCGCGCTCACCAGCGATCGCGGCCAGGCGGGCGCGTTCAACTCGAACATCAACCGCGCCCTGGAGAAGTTCCTCGTCGAGCGGCAGCCGCAGCACGAGCAGATCCTCGTCTCCGTGCTCGGCCGCAAGGGGCGCGACTACGCGCGCCGCCGCAAGATCGCGCTCAACGGCGAGTGGCTCGGCGTGAGCTCGGCGCGCGCGCTGGAGCTGGCGCGCGCGCTCACCGAGCACGTCGCCCCCCGCTACGCCGAGCGCCAGGTCGACGGCGCGTTCATCATCTACAACGAGTTCAAGAGCGCGATCTCGCAGAAGGTGCAGGTGGAGCAGATCCTGCCGGTGCGCCCCAAGAAGCTGCCGCCGGGCCAGGCGGGCGACCTCCTGTACGAGCCGTCGCGCGCGGCGGTGCTCGACTCGATCCTCCCCCTCTACGTGGAGATCGAGGTCTACCGGGCGATCCTCGAGTCGATCGCGTCGGAGTTCGGCGCGCGCATGTCGGCGATGGAGAACGCCACCAAGAACGCCAACGAGATGATCGCCAAGTACACGTTGCAGTACAACCGCGCGCGCCAGGCCGCGATCACCAAGGAGCTCCTGGAGATCATCGGCGGCGCCGAGGCCCTGAAGGGATGAACATGTCACCAGCGCAGCCATCGCCCAAGCACGAGAACGGAAGGGTCGCCCAGGTCATCGGGCCGGTCGTCGATGTATCGTTCGAGAAGGGCGACCCGCCCGAGATCGGGACGGCGCTCAAGATCTCCAACCCGGCCATCAGCGACAAGGCGGACAACCTGGTCGTCGAGGTGGCGCAGCACCTCGGCGAGCACATGGTGCGGACGATCGCCATGGACTCGACGGACGGCCTGGTGCGCGGCATGCCGGTCAAGAACACCGGGATGCCGATCGTCATGCCGGTGGGGCGCGAGGTCCTCGGCCGCATCCTCAACGTCGTCGGCGATCCGGTGGACGAGCGCGGCCCGGTGAACGCGAAGAGGTTCATGCCCATCCACCGCCAGCCGCCCACGTTCATCGACCAGGACGTCAAGGTCGAGATGTTCGAGACGGGGATCAAGGTCATCGACCTGCTGGCGCCCTACCGCCGCGGCGGGAAGATCGGCCTGTTCGGTGGCGCCGGCGTGGGCAAGACCGTCATCATCCTCGAGCTCATCAACAACATCGCCAAGAAGTCGGGCGGTCTGTCGGTGTTCGGCGGGGTGGGCGAGCGGACGCGCGAGGGCAACGACCTGTGGCACGAGATGGAGGAGTCCAAGCTGTCCGACGGCGGCAGCGTGCTCGGCAAGACCGCGCTGGTCTACGGCCAGATGAACGAGCCGCCGGGCGCGCGCGCCCGCGTCGGGCTGTCGGCGCTCACCGTCGCGGAGTACTTCCGCGACGACGAGGGCCTCGATGTGCTCCTGTTCATCGACAACATCTTCCGCTTCACCCAGGCGGGCTCGGAGGTGTCGGCGCTGCTCGGCCGCATCCCCAGCGCCGTCGGCTACCAGCCGACGCTGTCGACCGACATGGGCGAGCTGCAGGAGCGGATCACGTCGACGACCAAGGGGTCGATCACCTCGGTGCAGGCGATCTACGTGCCCGCCGACGACCTGACCGACCCGGCGCCGGCGACGGCGTTCGCCCACCTCGACGCCACGACGGTGCTCGCTCGCTCCATCGCCGAGCTGGGCATCTACCCGGCGGTCGATCCGCTGGACTCGACGTCGACGGTGCTCACCCCGCAGGTCGTGGGCGAGCGGCACT
Organism: Haliangiales bacterium; assembly: GCA_035259575.1. Classification (GTDB taxonomy): domain Bacteria; phylum Myxococcota_A; class Polyangia; order Haliangiales; family SHYZ01; genus DATFWE01. The sequence continues at coordinate 10,985 of DATFWE010000198.1, read as the reverse complement.
ACAAGGTCGCGCGCGAGGTGCAGCGGATCCTGCAACGCTACAAGGAGCTGCAGGACATCATCGCGATCCTGGGGATGGACGAGCTGTCCGAGGAGGACAAGGTCACGGTGGCGCGCGCGCGCAAGATCCAGCGCTTCCTGTCGCAGCCGTTCCACGTCGCCGAGCAGTTCACCGGCAACGCGGGCGTGTACGTGTCGATCAAGGACACGATCGACGGATTCGACGCCGTCTGCCAGGGCAACTGCGACGACCTGCCCGAGCAGGCGTTCTTCTACCAGGGGACGATCGAGGACGTCCGCCGCCGCGCCGAGCAGATCCTGAAGGCGGTGTGACATGGGGCCGGAGGCGCACGCGGAGTCCGAGGTCGTAGGATCGCACGCGCACCTGCCCGTGGTAGGGCGCCTGGCGGTGTCGGTGGTCACGCCCGTCGGCAGGCTGCTGGCGCACGCGGCCGACGAGGTGGTCGCCCCGGGCGCCGACGGCGAGTTCGGCGTCCTGACCGGGCACGTCCCGTTCCTCGCCGCGCTCCGGCCGGGCGTGCTGCTCGTGCGCGACGACAAGGAGCGGAAGATCCTGGCCGTCGGCTCCGGCTATCTCCAGGTCGACGCGGGCGGGCGGACGCAGATCCTCGTCGAGCGCGCGGCGTGGCCGGCGGACATCGACGTGGAGGAAGCGCGCGCCGAGAAAGCCAAGCTCGAGGCGGAGATCAAGGAGCTCGGCGCGCGCGCGGAGGCGAGCGCCGTGGCGAGCCTGGGCGCCCGGCTGGCGTGGGCGCAGGCGCGGATCGACGCGGCCGCGGCCAAGTAAGTAACCTATCCCTCCTGTCCGCGCCTCGCTGACAACACCTCTCCCGTCGGCGCGCGCGCCCGAGCCTGGGCGATGATGCGCCCATGCAGCCCGAAGCCACCCCCCCGCCGCGGCATGCGCGCACGATCCTCCTCGGCGGTCTCCTCGTCGGCACGCTCGATTTTCTGGACGCGATGATCTTCTTCAGTCTGCGCGGGGCCCCCCCGCTGTCCATCTTCCAGGCGGTGGCCGGCGGCATCCTCGGGCGCGAGGCGGCGTTCGCCGGCGGCTGGCCCACGTTCGTCCTCGGCGTCGCGATCCACTTCTTCATCGCCACATGCGTCGCGGCGGCGTACTACGGCGCGAGCCGGCGCATCGAGCTCCTGCGCCGCCATGCCGTGCCGTGCGGGCTCGCCTATGGCGTCGGCGTGTACTTCTTCATGCAGCTCGTCGTCATCCCCCTGTCCGCGCTGGGCGGTCCGCCGCGCTGGGCGCTCCCCGGGCTCCTCAACGGCATCATCGGCCACGCCCTCCTCGTCGGGCTGCCGGCCGCGCTGATCTCGCGCCGGGCCTGACATAATATGGCGGCATGTCGATGCCGATCGAAATCGTGGGGCTCGGGCAGGACCGCGTGCGCTTCGTGTGGGACGAGGGGCACGAGGGCACCTATCCCGCGCGCGAGCTTCGCCTCGCGTGTCGCTGCGCCCACTGCGTCGACGAGATGACCGGCGCGCCGGTGCTCGACCCGGACAGCGTCCCCGCCGACGTCCGCGTCGCCACCATGGAGCTCGTCGGCAACTACGGGGTGCAGATCAAGTTCAGCGACGGCCACGCCACCGGGATCTACCGCTTCGCCGATCTCATCGCGCGCTGCCCCTGCTCCGCCTGCCGCACGCCCACCGTGTGATCTCAGAGACCGTGAAGAAAACCCGCGCGTCGCCGCGCGGTTTTCTTCACGGTCTCTGAGGTGTCTTCCGGACCCCGCTCCGCGGGGTCCTCAAACGGGGGGAGCCGCTTCGCGACGCGCGCCTACGGCGCGCGAGAGCTCCCCCGTTCGCCCCCCATATCGGAGCGACGCCGCTTATCCCGCTCGCCCGCCCGACTCGGAAAGATCCCTCGCGCTGCAAAATGTTTCACAAACTCTCACCCGTACACGCGGCGCACGCCCAGCGCCGCGGTCAGGAACGGCGCGGCCACCGCGACGAGCGGCGCCCACACCGGCTGCGCGAGCACGCCCCCGAACGAGGCCAGGGCCAGCACCGCCGCCAGCGCGAGCCGCGCGAACAGGTAGGCGCGCAGGCCGCGGCCGCCGAGGAACGGCAACGCAAGGTCGGTGGGCAGGAACACCAGCAGGAGCTCGTTGTGCCGCATCTCCGGCATGGTCGACACGATCGCCAGCGTCGTGTTCGCGGCGCCGAGAATGCCAAGGACTGCGCCGACGAGCACCAGCGCGGCGCGGAACAGGCCCCGCCGCCGCACCAGCGCCGCCGCGCCCAGGAGCAGCGCGAACAGCCCCCCCGCCGCGGCGATGGTGTAGCGGCCGACCAGCGGATCGCCCTCGGGCACCGGGCCGCGACGCCGGTTCGCGACCTCCGGCCTGGCGCCGAAGTGCTCCTCCACGCCCCGCCGCAGGTAGTCGGGCAGGAACATCGCGTCCCACATCGTCGCCGGCCGGTCGGCGAAGTACCCCTCGACGAGCTCGGTCGCGATGAGCATGGGGACGTCGCCCAGGTATCCCGTCGTCGACAGCTGGCGCAGCGTCGCGCCCGTCGCGCGGTCGGCGAACGCGGCATGGAACGCGCCGCCGCTCGCGCGGTCGAGGTGGTCGCGCAGCCGCGTCGTGCAGTTGTCCTTGAAGTGGTGGTAGAGGTAATAGCGGTTCTCGGGCAGGAGGTCGCGCGCCAGCGCGGCGGCGAGCGCGCGCGCCCGCTCGGGCGCGAGCGCCAGCCGCTGGATGTAGATCGTCCGGTCGTTGCGCGTGTAGGAGTCCAACGTGCGCGCGCGCGACGTGGGTCCCACCCAGAACCGCGCCTTGCCCCGCACGAAGTCCCACACCAGCTTGGGCGGATCGCGGAAGTTGGTGATGCCGTAGTTGTAACAGACGCCGTCGGGCTGGAGCGCGTCGGTGACGCACAACGTGGCGTGGCCGAACGCCTCGAAGATGTCGTTGCCCGGCCCCATGGTGATGAGCTCGATGCTGGGGGCCTCGTCGGCGCGCGCGGTCATTGTCGCGAGAGGCGCCGCGAGGGCCGCCAGCGCCGCGCCGAGGACCGCCCCGCGCCGCATTACTTGCGGAACGCCTCGGGGCCGACGCCGCCGTTGATCTTCACGTCGGCGATGATCACGTCGAGGATCTGATTCCCGCCCGAGGCCTGCTGCCGGAACGCGATCTGGATGCCGTTCACCGCGCGATAGTCGCTGTAGCGCTCGAGCGCGGGCGTCCCCGCGACGGAATACAGGAGCGCAAAGATCATCCTGGTCTCGGGGTCGATGAGGATGCGCGTCTCGTTGGTGCCGTCGCCGCGGCGGATGGTGACGGCGTCGAACTCCTTCGTCTCGCCCGGCACCTTCATCTTGCCAGCCGACTGCACGACCGTGCCCGCGTCGAGGTGCCGCAGCAGGATCGTGTCCGCCTCGCGCCAGATCTGCGCCTGCGCCTGATCGGACAGCGCCTTGTCGAGATCCTGCGTCTGGTCGCCGAGCCGCTGCCACCCGCCCTTCTCGGTGCTGACCAGCGTCAGCGCGCCGCCGGGCAGGTCGAAGTCGACGCGCATGCGGCTGGGCGGTTGGTAGGTGCGCTTCCACTTGCCGTCGACCACCTGCTTGTCGACCGTCACCCGCACCGTCCCGGTCGACGTGATGTCCTTGAGCGCGCGCAGCTTGGCCGCGCCGCCCTTGGCGGCCAGCGCCGCGTCGAGGAGCTTGCGGCCTTCGGCCGCCTTCTGCGGGTCGATGACCAGCTTCTTGATCCGGTCGCGATCGCGCTGCGACACCGGATCGAGCCAGCCGACGCGATCGGCCGACAGGCCGAGCTGCGCCAGCTGCGGCGCGACCTCGTCGGCCTTGCCCACCACCACCGCAACCGCGGCGTCGGGGTCGAGGTGGGCCTTGGCGGCGGCGCGCGCCTGATCGGCGGTGACTGCGCCCACGGCCAATGGGAAGCTCTTGACCCATTCCTCGCCGAGATCGTGCAGCTGGGCGACGAGGAACGCGGTGGCCACTTCTCCGGCGCTCTGGAAGCTCATGGGATAGCGCCCGGCGAGGCGCGCCTTGGCACCGATCAGCTCCTCCGCCGTCGGCCCTTCGACGCGCAGCTTCTTCATCTCGTCGAGGAGCCGCTTGAGCGTGGCCCCCGTCTCGGCGCTGCGCGTCGCCGTCTGTGCCTGGAACGTGCCCCGCCCCCGCCAAGTCTCGAACGACGAGCCCGCGGAGTAGGCGCGGCCGCCCTCGAGCCGCAGCGCCTTCGTCAGGCGCGACGAGACCGCCGGTCCGCCGAGGACGTCGTTGACCAGCACCGCGGCGACGAAGTCGGCGTCCTTGTGGGCCACGCCCGGGCCGATGAGGAGGATCTGGGATTGCACCGACTCGGGCTTGTCCACGAGGCGCAGCGTGAGCCCCTTGTGCGCCGGCTCGGCGAACGCCTTGCGCGCGGGCGCCTTGCCGCCGGCCCACTTGCCGAACGCCTTGTCGATCTCCGCCCTCAGCGCGGCCGGATCCACGTCGCCGGCGATCGCCAGCACCGCGTTGCCGGGCACGAAGCGCGCCTTGTGCCAGGCGACGAGGTCCTTGCGGGCGATCGCCTTCACCGTGTCCTCGGTCGGAACCCAGCCGCGCACGTGGTCCTCGCCCCAGTACGCGTTCTCGGCGTGCTGCGCGGCTAGCGCCGCAGGGTTGTCGCGCACGAAGCGCAGGTTGGCGTCGATGCTCTCGGCGACGGCCGCCACGTCCGCCGCGGGGAAGGCCGGCGTCATCGCCGTCTCCCCGATCGCCTTGAGACAGGTTACCGCGTCCTTGGCGAGGGCCTGGCAGCTCACGTACGTGTCATCGAGGTCGGCGGTGGTGTCGAGGACGCCACCGACGGCGGCGACCGAGTCGGCGAGATCGGGCCCGCTGCGCTTCTGCGTGCCCTTGACGAGCATGGCGGCGACGAAACCGGCCAGGGTGCGCTTGTCGCGCGGCTCGTCGTTGGACCCCGCGCCCACGGCCAGGCGCATCGTCACCACCGGAAGGTCGTGGAGCGGGACGACGATCACCTTGAGCCCGTTCGGCAGCGTGAAGCGCGTCGCCGCGGGCAGCGCCAGCGGTGCGGGCGCCAGCGCCGGCGGGGCGGCGATGAGGTCGGTGCGTCCCAGCCACGGATCGCGGTCCTCCGGCGGCGCCGGCGGCGCGGCCGGCTTCGTGTCCGGCTGCGGCGGCAGCGTCGGGGTCGTGGCCGGCCCGTGCGCGCCGCAGGCGGCCAGCAGAAGCAACCCCAGGACTCTCACTTTTCACCCCCCGTCGCCGGCGGCACCGTGAGGAGCGTCATGTTCTCGGGCGCGAACGTGGCCGCGGCGACGCGCTGGACGTCGGCGGCCGTCACGCGGACGATCTTGTCGTAGTCGTCGAGCCACGCCGTGGGGTTGCCCCGCAGCATGAGCGACCGACCCAGCTCGGCCGCCAGCCCATCGACGCCCTCGAGCCGGAACACCAGGCCCGCGAGGATCTGGTTCTTGGCGCGCGCCAGCTCGGCGTCGCCGACGGGCTCGCGCGCGAGCCGCCCCACCTCGTCGACGATCGCCGATTCCAGCTTGGCCGCCTGGTCCGGCGCGCCGAACGCGCCGAACACCAGGAACAGACCGGGATCCTCGAACGCGAGCAGCTGCGCGCCGGCGGCGACGGCGACCTGGTCCTTGCGCACCGTGCGCACGTACAGCCGCGACGCGTCGCCTGCGCCCAGGATGGCCTCGGCGACGCGCAGCGCCGGGATGTCGTCGGACCGCGTCGCCGGCGCGTGGAAGCCGGCGAACAGGAGGCCGATCTGGCCCGGGTCGCCCGTCTCGCGGCGCGCCTTCTCCTGCCTGGCCTCGGCCAGCGCCGCGGCCGGCCGAGGCGGCTCCTTGCCGCGGGGGATCGCGCCCAGCCATTGCTTGGCGGCGGTGCGCACCTCGTCCTCGCCAACGTCCCCCACCACGACCAGCGCCGCATTGTTCGGCTGGTAGTAGGCGTCGTAGAAGCGCCGCAGGTCCTCGATCGTCACCTTGTCGAAGTCGTCGACGAAGCCGAGCGGGTGCCAGGCGTAGGGATGGCGCGAGAACGCCGCCGCCCGCAGCTTCTCCATCGCCTTGAGCAGGGGCGAGCCGTCGACGCGCTGGCGCCGCTCTTCCTTCATGACGTCGCGCTCCCCGTCGATCGTCTTGCGCAGGAACACCAGCCCGCGCATGCGCTCCGCCTCGAGCTGGACGGTGAAGTCGAGGTACTGCTTGGGCACGTTGTCCACGTAGAACGTGGTGTCCTCGCTCGTGAACGCGTTCGTCGTCCCGCCGATCGACTCGATCATCTGCGCGTGGCGGTCGGGGGGCACCTTGCTCGAGCCCTTGAACATGATGTGCTCGAACATGTGCGCCGAGCCGCGCAGGTTCTTGGGCTCGTCCTTGGAGCCGACGTGGTACCACATCTGCACCGACACCACCGGGGCGCGGTGGGCGCCGAGGTAGATGATCTGGAGGCCGTTCTCGAGCTGCCAGGTCTTGACGTCGGGGCGGGGGAATCCGCCGTCGGCGCGGGCCGCGCCGGCGGCAAGCAAGGCGAGAAAGAATGCGATTCTCATTGAAACAGCTCCGAGATACTGCGCCCGTCGTGGACGCGGGCGATGGCCTCCGCGAGCAGGTTGGCGACGCTGAGGACGGTGATCTTGGGATCGCGCCGCTCGGGAGGAAGGGGAATGCTGTCGGTGATCACGACCTCGACAATCGGCGAGTTGCGGATGCGCTCCACCGCCCGGCCCGAGAGCACGCCGTGGACCGCGGCCACCGACACGTCGCGCGCGCCCTCGCGCCGCGCGAACTCGGACGCCTCCAGCACCGTCCCGCCAGTGGCGATCTCGTCGTCGACGATGATGACGCGCTTGCCGCGGACCTCGCCCACCAGGTGGACGGCCTTGGGCTTCTCGTCGTCGCCGAAGCGCCGCTTGTCGATGATGGCGAGGGGCGCGCCCAGCCGCTTGGCGAACCCGGCCGCGTCCTTGACCTCGCCGGCGTCGGGCGCGAGGACCACGTGATCGGCGACGTCCGGGCGCGCGCGGAAATGGTCGACGAGGATCGACCGCGCCGTGAGCTGGTCGGACGGCACGCGGATGAAACCCTGCACCTGGGGCGAGTGGAGATCGAGGGTGATGAGCCGGTCCGCCCCCGCGGTCTCGAGCAGGTCGGCCACGAGGCGCGCGGTGATGGAGATGCGGGGCTCGTCCTTCTTGTCCGAACGGACGTACGGATAGTAGGGAAGGATCGCGGTGATCCGTTCGGCCGACGCGCTGCGCAGCGCGTCGAGCATGATGAGGAGCTCGATCAGCCCGTCGGACACCGGCGGGCAGCTCGGCTGCACCACGAACACGTCCGCGTCGCGGACGTTCTCCTCGATCTTGACCTTGATGTTCTCGTTGGTGAACCGGACGCTGCTCGATTGGCCCAGCGGGATGCGGAGGTGGGCGCAGATGGCGCGCGCCAGACTCGGGTGGGCCGATCCGGAGAAGACCTTGAGCGTTCGCATGGCGCCGCGCGCATCATAACCCCAGGGCCTGCGGTTTGTGCGACCGCTGCTGTCAGCGCACGAGCACCTGCACGCCGGCCAGGTAGATGGGCCCCACGCTCTGATCGCCGTGGAGCGACGTCGCGAACGGGATCTGCACCCGCGCGTGCAGCCACACGTCGCCGGCCACGTTGACGGCGAGCCCGGGCGACGCCGCGAGGACGAGCCCGCCCGTGTTCGCCTGGTCCTGGCCGTCGACGGTGTCGAACGCCGCGTACCGGCCGTCGAGCGCGAGCTCCAGCGCCAGCGGGTCGACCACGCGCACGTCGGCGCGGACGCTCCACGTGAGCGCGTCGCCGTAGCGATAGCCGTAGGAATTGCGCGTGCGGAGGCGGCCGGTCAGCGACACGAACAGGTTCCACGGATCCTGGTGGAAGGCGTAGCTCGCGCCCACGTACGGCGCGAACCCGCCGGTGCCGACCTGGGCGTGATCGTCGAGGCGCACGCCGTCCTCGCTCGCGCCGATCGGACCGGTGGGGAGCGCGATCCCCGCGCTCAGGCCGAGCGCCTGCCGCGACTGCGATTCGAAGCTGGTGAGGCGCCAGAAGAACCAGCGGGCGCCGACGTCGATGTCGCCGAGGCCGGCGCGCGTGGCCGACGTGGCCGCGACCGGGGAGGCGAGCTGCCAGTCCTTCAGGACGACCGGCACCTGCAGGACCAGGTTCAGCTCCTCGATGGGGCTGTAGACGATGACGGGCCGGAGGGTCATCTGGGTGACCGACTCACGCGCGTCGCCGCAGCCGCACACCGAGCAGGCGAGCGCCGGGCTCGGCGCCACGACGGCGAGCGCGAGCGCGGCGCAGAGCGGGCCGACGAGGGCGGAGGGACCCAGCTGTGGACCATGCAACACACGCGGCCTCGCGGCAATGGGCGCTTCGATGCGGCTCCATTTGTCCCCGGCGCGGGGGATCGGCGACCCCAACGGCTCCCCGTATGCCCAGCCCCCGGATTTCCCCACTTCCCCACTTCCCCACCGGGTCGGCGATGAGAGCGGCCGCGCGACCCTCATTACTCTGCCGGAGCAAGATGAGCCGCGCCCGCCCCCCACCGCCTTCGGCTCGCGATGATGGGTTTGTGGACAAGCGCGGAGCGCACGGCGCCCGATCGCAAACTTCAGGCCGCGAGGGCCGCGCTTGCCCACAAGCCCCACATCGCCTGGCCCCCCGGGAGCCCCCACGCCCCCACCCCCGTTAGAAAAACCCAGACAGGACTACACCAGACGAGACTCTTGGGGGCGGGGGGTTGTTTTTCTTCAAAATCTGGCCGTAGCAGCAACCTGTGGGCGGTGTGAGCGGCCCGCGACCGTCGGTGACGAGGTTCGCAGGGGGCGCCGAGAGGTCGCGGGCCGGTCAAGCGCCCTGTGGGCGGCCCCCGATCGCACCGTCGGTACCGGGTCGGCCCATCCACAGGGCGCGTCACCGTCCACAGGGACTGCGTTTCCTCTTGACTCTTGTGCGATATCTGTAAATATGCCTGAGCAAGATGAGCCGACGTACCCATCGACAGCTTTCGCTCCCGAAGCCCCCGACCTGGGGCGGGCCGCGCGAGAACTCCGGCCGCAAGCCGACCGGGCGGTTCGGCGGCTACGACCACCGTGGCCGACCGCAATCGGGCGTCAGCCATGGCCCACGTCCCGAGCTCAACCCGCGCCATCCGCACCACGTGACGCTCCGCGCGGTCAACGGCTCGCCGAACATGCGCAATTTCGCTTTCGCTCGCGAGATCGGCAAGCTTCTCAAGCGCCGCGCGCGCCGCGAACTAGCCTGCCGAGTGGTCCATTTCACCATCCAGCGCGATCACATCCACATGATCGTGGAGGCCGCGGACCGCCTGGCGCTGTCGCGCGGCGTCCAGGGGTTGGCGTCCGGCATCGCACGCGTCGTCAACCGGACGTCCGGTTGCGCAGGCGGACTCTGGCGCGATCGCTATCACGCGAGGCCGCTGAGGACGCCCGGGGAGGTTCGCAAATGCTTGATCTACGTCCTCCGGAACGCGCTCAAACACGGATCGACCGCGTGCGCGGTCGATCCATGCTCCTCCGCGGCCTGGTTCGATGGGTTCGACGGACATCCGCCGGCGCGCACCGACCCTGCCCCCGTGGTGCCCCCGAGGACCTGGCTTCTCGCAACCGGCTGGCGGGCGCGTGGGGGCGGCGCGCTCGGCGCCGACGATGTGCCGGGGAGGGTCAACCCGGCGGCGGCAACAGCTTCTCCGCGCCCGTGATGAGCCGCGCCCCGCGCTGGTAGGTCACGTAGTACCAGGCCCACTCGACGAACACGAGGACGCGGTTGCGGAAGCCGACCAGGTACAGGAGATGGATGAACGCCCACGTCGCCCAGGCGAGGAAGCCGCTCAGGCGGAACGGCCCGATCGCGCCGACGGCGGCGGCGCGGCCGATGGTCGCGAGCATCCCCTTGTCGACGTAGCGGAACGGCAGGTAGGCGTCGCCGCGGATGCGCCGGAGGATGTTCGCGGCGGCGTGGCGCCCCTCCTGCATCGCCGCCGGGGCCACGCCCGGCACGGGCTGGCCCTGGTTCTCCAGCGCGGCCAGGTCCCCCACCACGAACACCTCGTCGTGCCCGGGGATGGTGAGCTCCGGGGTCACGACCACGCGGCCGACGCCGTCGAGGGGAACGCCGAGCGACCGCGCCAGGGGCGACGCCTCCACGCCCGCGGCCCACAGCACGGTGCGCGCCCCGATGCGCCGCTCCCCGGGGACGCCGCCCGGCGGCGCCTGCGCCGGCACGAGCGTGACCCCGCGGTCGTCGATCCCGGTGACCCGCAAGTTGAGCATGATCTCGACGCCGAGGCGCTCGAGCTGGCGCGCCGCCTTGGGGTGGAGGCGCGCGTCGAACGTGGGGAGGACGCGGTCCTGCCCCTCGACGAGGAGGATGCGCGCCTGGGTGGGATCGATGGTGCGAAAGTCGCGCTCGAGCGCGTGGCGCGAGATCTCCGCCAGCGCGCCGGCGAGCTCGACCCCGGTGGGGCCGGCGCCGACGACCACGAACGTCAGCCACTCGCGGCGCAGCGCGGGATCGGTCTCCCGCTCGGCCGCCTCGTAGGCGAAGAGGATCTTGCGCCGGATCTCCAGCGCGTCCTCGATCGACTTGAGCCCGGGCGCCCGGCGCGCCCAGTCGTCGTGGCCGAAGTAGGAGTGGGTCGCGCCGGCGGCGACGATGAGGTAGTCGTAGGCGAGCTCGCCGTCGGCGAGGAGCACGCGCCGGCCCGCGACGTCGACGCCGACGACCTCGGCGAGGAGCACGCGCACGTTCCCCTGCCGGCGCACGACGCTGCGGATGGGATAGGCGATGTCCGACGGGTTCAAGGCCGCGGTCGCCACCTGGTAGAGGAGCGGCTGGAACAGATGGTGGTTGCGGCGGTCGACCAGCGTGACCTCGACATTGGCGTCGTCGATC
>DATFWE010000197.1:0-6972 GCA_035259575.1 Haliangiales bacterium | reverse complement strand
CCCGCCGCTGCCTGGGTTGATTCGCGCCCACCGCCGCCCGAACGGCGCTGCGGAACTCGCGCGGGGGCTCCCGCCCGCCGCCTGCGCCCACGCCCACGCCGGTCTCGGCTCCTCAATGGGCTTTACGTCCCCCCAAGATTGAAATCGAACGCGCGGTGCTCGGCCCTCCCCCCCCGGCGCGATGTCCGTTCTGATGAATCGGGGCCCGCGAGCCGGGCGCGATGTCCGTTCTGATGAATCGGGGCCGGCGAGCCGGGCGCGACGTCCGTTCCGATCGGGCCGGAGCGGCTGGAACGCCGGAACGCTTGCACAAAATATCTGCCGAATATCATCCGCGAGCGCGGGCGTCATCGCCCCCCGAACGGCGCTGCGGAACTCGCGCGGGGGCTCCCTCCCCGCCCGCCGCCTGCGCCCACGCCCACGCCGGTCTCGGCTCCTCAATGGGCTTTACGTCCCCCCAAGATTGAAATCGAACGCGCGGTGCTCGGCCCTCCCCCCCCCGGCGCGATGTCCGTTCTGATGAATCGGGGCCCGCGAGCCGGGCGCGATGTCCGTTCTGATGAATCGGGGCCCGCGAGCCGGGCGCGACGTCCGGTCCGATGAATCGGGCCGGGGCTGCCAGGGCGGCTATCCCTAAGCTCATTTGCCGCCCGAAGGCGCGGACGTCTTGGCGCGGGGCTTGGCGTCCTTCACGTACTTGTCGAACCATGCCAGCTGCTCGGCGACGGTGTGCTCGACCGACTCCAGCGCGACGTAACCGTGCCACTCGTACGGGAGCATCACCAGGCGCGTCGTGCCGCCGACGCCGCGGATGGCCTCGAACAGCTTCTCCGACTGGAGCGGCACCGTCCCGGGGTTGACGTCGAGCTGGCCGTGGATGATGAGCAGCGGCTCGTCGATCTTGTCGGCGTGCAGCAGCGGCGACAGCTTGATGTAGGTGGCCTCGGCCTTGTAGAGGGTGCGCCGCTCGTTCTGGAAGCCGAACGGCCGGAGGGTGTGGTTGTAGGCGCCGCTGCGGGCGATGCCGGCGCGGAACAGATCCGACCAGGCGAGCAGGTTCGCCGTCATCAGCGCGCCGTGGCTGTGCCCGGCCACGCCGACGCGATCGGGATCGGTGACGCCGAGCTCGACCGCCTTGTCGATCGCGGCCTTGGCGTTGGCCACGACTTGCTCGACGAACGTGTCGTAGGCGGTCTCGCTCGGCCCGACCACCGGCATGGAGGCGCCGTCGAGGACGGCGTAGCCGGCGAGGGCGAAGAAGATGGGGGAGGGGCCGTACACGGTGGTGAACGCCGTCGGCGCCGCCTCCACCTGACCGGCGGCCGATGGGTCGGTGAAGTCGAGCGGGTACGCCCACACCACCGTGGGGAGCCGCGTGCCCGGCTTGTAATCGGGCGGCAGGTATAGCGTGAACGACAGCGGCACACCGTCGGCGCGCTTGTACGTGACGAGCTTCTTGGAGATGCGGCGGAGCGCCGGCGTCGGGTCCGGGTACCGGGTCAGCGCGCGGATCGTCGACGTGAACGCCGCCTCGCCGCTCGCCGCGTCCGCGGCCGGGCCGCCCAGCGTCCGCAGCTGCAGGTTGGGCGGGTCGGTGGGCGACTGGCGCGAGGTGGCGAAGGTCTTCCCCGGCTCGACCCAAGTGACGAACGACTCCAGCGACGTCCGGTCGGAGCGGAACAGCCGTTCCGGTTTCAGGGTGTCGAGTGGCATGCGGTCGAGGAACGGCCGGTCGCCCTCCGGCGAGGCGCCGTCGGCCTTGAGCGTGATCGCCCCGTCGATGACGTGTACCACCCAGGCGCCGCTGGGGAGCGCACGCAGGATCGGCTCGCCCGGGTCGCCGTAGCGATCGTCGTAGCTGCGATCGAACAACTTGCGCGGCGCGCTGGCCGGCGCGTCGGCATCGAGGAGGAAGGTGCGGGTCCAGTGCTTGTCGAGGTCGATTTCGCTGACGAGCGCGCGTCCGCTCCCCTCGATCCAGAGGATGCCGGCGTAGCGCTGCTCGGTCTCGATCAGCGTCGCCGCGATCCCGCCGATCGGCTTGATCAGGATCTTGTCGTGGTGCGGGACCTTGCGGTAGCTGTCCCCGCCGTCGAGCGCCTCCGCCCACACCAGCGTCGCCGGCGCAGTCGCGCGCCATTCGTGCTCGCGCGGTCCCACGCGCTCGCCGTGGATCGGCACTTCTTCGGCGAGCGGCAGCTTGGCGATGGTCTCGAGCCGCTTGCCGGCGGAGGTCCACACCTCCACCTCGACGGGGAAGCGGTTCCACGGGCGGATGTACGAATAGGGACGGACGATCCGGTCGACGAGGATGTGCCCGCCGCCGGGAGCCGCCTGGACGCGCCCCAGCACGCCCGGCGCACCGATCGGCGTGACTTTCCCCGCCGCGACCCGGACCAGCTGCGACGTCGCGTAGTAGTCGAACAGGTCGGCGTCGTGGGGCGTCCGCAACAGGTCGCGAGCCTCGTAGGTGCTGCTGGCTGCGCCGACGCGCGTGCTCTCCTCGATCATCGGCCCCGGCGGCACGGTCGGCTCCGGCGGCGGCGCTCCGCGCTTGCCCGGCACCGTCTTGACCAGCAGCGACTTCTGATCCGGCAGCCACGCGACCGACCAGCCGAGGATCGGGTTCACCCGCACGCCGGGCACCTTCTGGGCCTGCCCCGTCGCCGCGTCGGCGATCCACAGGTCGACGCCGGTGGCGGTGGTCACGGTCACCGCGAACTGCGTGCCGCGGGCGTTCCACACCGCCCCGCCGAGGCGTCCGTCGGCGGGCAGCGTGACCGGCCGTTCGGGGCCGTCGGGCAGCTGCTTGACGGTCATCCGCGCGATGTAGCCCAGCTTGAACAGGCCGTTGTTGCGCGGGTTGATCCGCACGCCGGCGAGCTTGAGCATTGGCTCGGCCAGGTTGGCGATGGGCGGATACCAGTTGGCCTGCGCCATCACCACGGCGTTGCCGTTCGGGCTGGGCATCGGCGTGGGGACCTTCGGCGCTTCCAGGATGTCGGCGATCTGCTTGGGGGGGCGTTTGTAGGGTTCGTCGGCTGCAGCCGAGGCGCAAAGCAGACACAGGACCGCAACGACGCGGGTGCGCATGGCCGGCAAATACCACAGATCCGCTACCCGCGGTCGCCCAGACACCGGACCAGGACGAGCGCGCGTCCTCTGCCTCGGGCTTCTCGCCTCCGCTAGTCTGGGATTTCTGACGGTCGGCACGACCGGGTCGCGCCTCGCCCGTAGGCGGACGGGTCGTGCCATGCTGGGCCCATGGCGTGGGTAAAAGTTCCTCCCGAGCACCACCCGCTATTTTACGCCGCGCTGCCGAAGGACGCGCGCGTCGAGACGCTGAAGATGTTCGGCGGCGTCGCCGCGAAGGTGAACGGTCACGTCTTCGCCGGGCTGTTCGGACGCTCGACCATGGTGTGGCTGCCCGACGCCGACCGTGCCGAAGCGCTCGCGCTCGAGGGAGCGGCGCCGTTCGATCCGATGGGCGACGGCCGGGCGCGCAGCGACAAGGTCATGTTGCCCGAGAGCATGATGGAGGACGCGGCCGAGCTCCGTCGCTGGATCGAGCGCGCGTTCGACGCGGCGGCGGCGCTGCCCAAGAAACCGAAGAAGGTGCCGCCGCCGGCGCGCAAGGGACCTGCGAAAAAGAAACCCGGTCGCGGTCGAGGCTGAGCCGCCGGTCAGCGCGGCGCGACGCGCACGTCGGTGGTGACGCTGTTGGCGATGTAGCAGTGCTCGTGCGCCTCGTGGTGGAGGGCCGCCAGCTCGTCCGCGGACGGCGCGCGGTCGCGCCAAGTGACCCGCGGCTTCAACGTCACCGAGACGACGGCCTCCTTGCCCGCCGCCGTCTTTCCAACCACGCCCACGGCGTCGTCCTCGTAGGCGTCGACGACGAAGCCCGCCCGCGCCGCAAACGACAGGAAGAACAACATGTGACAGCTCGACAGCGAGGCCACGAACGCCTCCTCGGGATCGACCGCATCGGGCGCGGACCACGGCGCGCGCACCACGTGGGGCGACGCCGACGCGGGGACCTCGGCACCGCCGTCGAACCGCCAGGTGTGGCGCCGGTGGTACCTCTGCCCCAGGAAGGGATCGTCGCCCCGGCGCCAGGTCACGTTCGCGAAGTATTCCGCCATGGCATCAACGTAGTGCGCGCGCGCCGCGGCGCAAGCGTCGGGTCCGCTTGACGCGCGCGCCGCGCGCCGTACACCATCGCCCATGGAGCCGACCTTCGAGAGCGTGACGGCGCTGCGTCGCGCGGACGACCGCACGTTCGTCGCCGACGTCCCCGACGGCTGGCAGCAGGGACGCGGGGCGTTCGGGGGGCTCGTGCTCGCCCTGATGGTGCGCGCGACCGAGGCCGTCGCCGGCGCGCCGGAGCGGCGGCTGCGCACGCTCACCGCCGAGATCTGCGGCCCGGTCTTGACCGGGCCGGTGGAGATCCGGGTCGAGCCGCTGCGCGTCGGCAGCGGCAACTCGACGGTCGCCGCCCGGCTCCTCCAGGGCGGCGAGGTGCAGGCGCACGCGGTGTGCGTGCTGGGCCGGGGGCGCGAATCTCCGCCCTGGCTCGGCGTCCCGCGCCCGTCGCCGCCGCCGTGGCGCGACGTCGCGCCCGGGCCGCAGACGTTCGACGCGCCCACGTTCACCCAGCACTTCGAGTATCGCCTCACCGGGTCCCTGCCGTTCTCCGGGCTCGGCAAGGCGCACGCGCAGGGATGGGTGCGGGCGCGCCGGCCGGGCGCGGCGCGCGACTCGGCGCTGGCGGTCGCGCTCGCCGATGCCTGGTGGCCCGCGCTGTTCGGGCTGCTCGACGCGCCCCGCCCGGTCGCGACGATCACCTTCACACTCGATCTCGCCGCGACCCTCGACGGCCTCGACCCCGCCGCCCCCCTCTACCACGAGTCGACGACGCTCGTGTCGGACGAGGGATACGCGCCCGAGCTCCGCACCCTGTGGGGGGAGGACGGGCGCCTCGTCGCCGTCAATCATCAGACGTTCGTCGTGATTCGCTGAGGGCCTTCCGCAGGATCTCGCGATCCTTCGTGTACCCGTAGCGGATGTGATCCTCCTGGAAACGATGCTCCCGTCCGATCGGACAGGCGTCGCGCACCGCGAGCCAGGTAGGCCAGGCGGTCTGCGCGGCAACCGGGTCCCGCGCGGCGCGCGCCCGCTCGAACGCGGGCAGGCAGGCCGACGGGCACGCGGCGCACGGCGGAGGCGGCGCGGGGACCACGGGCTCGCCGTCGTCCGCCACAATCACCGCCCGCAGCGACAACCACGGGCCGACCACGGGATGGATCGACAGGTTCGACGGCGCGAGCCAGGCGAGGCCGGCGCGCTCGGCGAGGCGCTGGATCGGCACGAACGGCGGCCCGTCGTGCGCGAAACGGACCTCGCAGTCGACGCCGGCGACCGCGCGGCGCGTCGCCTCCTCGACGTATGCCTGGAGAGGATGGGGCGACTCCGGTCGCGCCGGGTCCTCGGCGAGCCAGGCGAGGAACGGCGGCCACAGCGCGCGGCCGTTCCCCGCCACCATCACGAGTCGGTCGCCATCGGAGAACGCCCCGACGAGGTCGATGCCGGCCGCCCGGAGCCCCGCCGCGATCCGCTCGCGCTCCATCAGCGAGGGCGGACGGGCGCGACCGGGTCGTCCTTGGGGGCCGCGGGCGGACGCCCGACCGGGGGCTCGGTGGCGGCGGGCGCGCCCGGCAAGAGGATGTTCCCGGCCAGGAGGTCGTCGAGCAGCCCCTCGTTCATGCCGGTGATCGCGAAGAAGTCCTTGCGATAGCGCTCCTCGGTCGCGGCGATCAGCTCCGCGCGCTCGGCGTGGCTCGCGCCGCGCGCCACCAGGGCCCGCATCTTCTGCTTGAACTCGTCGTTCGCGTCCCGCATGAGCGAGGCGAGGGACTCGCGCTCCTCGCCCGCGAGGTCGCGCCCGATGAGCTGCTCCACCTCGGCGACGCGCTGGGTGGCGAGCACGAGGAGCCCGAAGTGCGTGAGGTCGCGCACCTCGGCGAGGGTCAAGCCCTCCCGCTCCGCCTGGCGGCGGGCGAAGTCGAGGTTCTGGTCGACGTAGAGGTCGGAGAACGCGCGGAACGCGTTCTCGCCCGGGCGCTCGGTGCCCCGCACCTTCTCGGCGACCGCGTTCCGCCACTCCGTCGACGGCACGGGCATGCGCGGCTCGGGCGGCGGCGCCGGGTGGGGATCGTCGGGCCCGGGCGGCAGCCGCGGCCGCGCCGTCGCGGGCTCGGCGGGCGCGGCCGCGGGGGTGGGCGCCGGCGGGGGCGGCGGGCCGCCCGGCGCCCACGCGAGCACGACGACCGCGACGGCGGCGACGACGAACCCCACCTGCTGGGAGCGCGGCACGCTCAAGGATACGAATAGCCGAAGCAGGGACTCAATGTCCCCACCGTGTGGCCGACGCACGTCGAGAAGTAGCGGATCCAGCAGTCGCTGTTGCAGTTGGTGAAGATGTTGTAGCTGCAGCTCGTGGAGCGGGCGGCGTAGTTGGGCGTCGCGTAGCGGCCGTTGGTCCGCGCGCCGCAGGAGTCGAGGCTCGACTGCGCCGCGGACGACGACGCGCTCAGGTAATGGTAGTCGAACCATTGCCCATTCGGCACCGAATCGGAGCTGGTGCCGGCGAAGCAATAGCGGTTGTTGGTGAAACCGTCGTAGTCCTGATTCGATTGGATGGTGAACCAATCGGTCAGGCAGCCGATCCGGTGGTAGGCGAGCCCGAGAAACAGGTTGTCGCGGTAGTACTCGACGTAGTAATCCGCCGCCGCCGCGCGCGGCGCCGCGACCGTCCCCAGGAGCATCACACAGGCGAGCCACTTCTTCATGGGCCACCTCCGTCACGTGTTGGGTCGCCCGGCATCGTGGCCCCGAGCACCGTTCATTGCAACGGCGATCCGCGGTGCGCGGATCGGTCACAGCGCACCACACGAATTGCGGTCGGCGGGCCGG
>DATFWE010000196.1:0-33799 GCA_035259575.1 Haliangiales bacterium | reverse complement strand
CCGCGCCCGTGCCCGCGCCTAGCGCCTCACCTCTCCGGATGCGGCGGTGGGTGCGACGGGCGGCAGAAGAGCTCCGTGTCCGGCTGCTTGGCGCACACCCCCTCCACCGTGCGCTCGCGGAACTGCACCGAGCACGCGTCGCCCTCCTTGAGCCCCTTGCAGGCGGCGAACGCCTCCGGGGGCGGCTGGTGGCGGTGCTCCGGCGACGGCGGCGGCGGCGTGTCGCCCGCAGCGGCGATACCGCTCGCGGCGATGGTCGCGCAAAACAGGACGGGGCGGACGATGGCTTTCCACATGGGCTGACCTCCTGGCGCGAGCATGCCCCGCGCCCCCGGGCGGGAGATTCGCCCCATGTTCGCGTTCTGTGCACGCCGGGGCGCCCCGCGGACTTGGCGCTAGAATCTACGGGATGCTCGCGACGATGAAGGGCGGGTCCACCGCGGACGAGGCGCCCATCCGCGTCCTCCTCGTCGAGGACGACGACCGGCTCGCCCGGCTCACCGCCCGCTACCTCCAGCAGCATGGCGTCGTGGTCACCTGCGTCGGCGACGGGATCGCTGCGGTCCGCGAGGCCGTCCAGGGCGTCTACGACGCCGTCCTCCTCGATCTCATGCTCCCCGGGCGCGACGGCGTCGAGGTCTGCCGCCTGATCCGCGCCGAGCTCGACGTGCCCATCATCATGGTCACCGCCCGCGCCGAGGAGGCCGACCGCGTCCTGGGCCTGGAGATCGGCGCCGACGACTACGTGCCCAAGCCGTTCTCGTCGCGCGAGCTGCTCGCGCGCCTGCGCGCCCAGGTCCGGCGCGCGCGGGGACAAGCGGGACCGCGCCCGCGCACCTACCGCGTCGGCCGGCTCGCGGTCGACCCCGCCGCGATGCGCGCGACGCTCGACGGCAAGACGGTGTCCGTCACCAGCTACGAGTTCGCCCTGCTCCTCGCGCTGGTGGAGCGCGTCGGCCGCGTGCTCACCCGCGAGCAGCTCCTCGAGCTCGCCAACGGCAACGCCGAGGACGCGTTCGATCGTTCGATCGACGGCCACATCTCTCGCCTGCGCAACAAGCTCGGCGACGACCCCCGGCACCCGACGATCCTGAAGACGGTTCGCGGCGTGGGCTACGTGCTCGCCGCCGGCGACGGAGAATGAAGCCCCGCCGTCTCATCCTCCGCGTCTACCTGGTCACCCTCGCCCAGTTCCTCGCCGTCGCGCTCCTCTTCTTCGTCCTGTGGACGGCCGTGTTCAAGCCGCCGTTGCCGCCGTTCCGCCCCGGCCGCCCGGAGGACTTCGTCGTGCGCAAGGCCGCCTCCGACCGCCGTGACCCCGAAGCGCTCGCCGCCGACCTGAAACGGTGGCGCGACGACTTCGGCCTGCGCCTCACCCTCTACACCCGCGACGGCCAGCTCATCACCAGCAGCCACGAGATCGTGCCGCCCCCGCTCCCCCCCGACCGCGTGCGCGAGCTCGACGAGAAGCCGGTGATCCCCGGCCCGCGCCACCACACCGTCGTGGTGCGCGTGCGCGAGAACGCGATCGTCGTCCTCTACGGCATCGTCGACCTCGTCGGCACGCCGGCCGCGCACGCCATCTTACCCATCGTGGCGGTGGTCATCGTCCTCTTGTGCGTGCTCGTCGGCTCGGTCCTGTTCGCGCGCACGCTCGCGCGCCCGCTCGGGCGGATCGCGTCGGTGGCACGCGACTTCGGCCGCGGGCAGCTCGACGCGCGCGTCCGCCTGAACCGGCCGGACGAGCTCGGCGCGGTCGCCGAGGCTTTCGACGACATGGCCGATCGCGTCACGCGCCTCCTGCGCGGCCAGCGCGAGCTCCTCGCCAACGTGTCGCACGAGCTGCGCACGCCGCTGGCGCGCATCCGCGTCGCGCTCGACCTCGCCGCCGAGGGCGACGCCGAGCTGGCGCGCGAGGCGCTGGCCGACATCGCCCAGGACTGGGGCGACCTCGACCGCCTCGTCGAGGACGTGCTCGCCGCCGCGCGGCTCGACCTCGGCACCGACCCCAAGGGCGCGCCGTCGCTGCGCAAGGAGCTCCACGACATCGGCCCCGAGCTGCAGCGCGCCGCGACGCGTTTCCGCCACCTCCACCCGGCGCGCGAGCTCGCCGTCGACGTCCCGCCGGGCCTGCCGGCGATCGACGGCGACGCCGCGATGCTGCGGCGCGTGATCGACAACCTTCTCGACAACGCCCGCAAGTACTCCGAGGCGGGCAGCGCCATCTCGCTGGCGGCGCGCGCCGACGACGACGGCAACGTCGTCGTCGAGGTCGTGGATCGCGGCATCGGCATCGACCCCGCCGATCTGCCCCACGTGTTCACCCCGTTCTTCCGCACCGACCGCAGCCGCGCGCGCTCCACCGGCGGGATGGGGCTCGGCCTCACGCTCGCCAAGCGCATCGTCGACGGGCACGGCGGCCGCATCGAGGTCGAGAGCGTCCCCGGCGCCGGGACGACCGCCCGCGTCGTCCTGCCGTCCGCCGCCTGAATCTCCGTGTTAGCGTAGCCCCATGCGGGTTGCGGTGTTGACCTCGGGTGGCGACGCGCCGGGGATGAACGCGGTCGTCCGCACCGTCGCCATCGCGGGGTCCGCGCGCGGTTGGCAGGTCCTCGGCGTGCGGCGCGGCTACGACGGCCTCATGCGCGGCGACGTCATTCCGCTCGAGTACGAGACGGTCGACGGCATCACCCGCCTCGGCGGCACGATCCTCGGCTCGGCGCGCTGCGCGCCGTTCGCGTCGCCGGAGGGGCGCGCCCAGGCCAGCGCCCGCGTGCGCGAGCTCGGCATCGACGCGATCGTCGTCGTCGGCGGCAACGGCTCGCTCACCGGCGCCCACCTCCTCGCCGAGGGGGGCGCCTGCCGCGTCGTGGGCCTGCCGGCGTCGATCGACAACGACATCGGTCACTGCGGGCTCGCCATCGGCGTCGACACCGCCGTCAACACCATCGTCGAGGCCTGCGACCGCATCTCGGACACGGCGCGGGCGCACCGCCGCGCGTTCATCGTGGAGGTGATGGGGCGGCAATGCGGCTTCCTGGCCATGCGCGCCGGCATCGCCGCCGAGGCGGACGCCATCCTCTACAGCGAGCGGCAGCCGTCGGAGGACGGTCTCGTCGCCCGGCTGCGCGACGTGCTGCGCCGCTGCCTGGGCCCCGGCGGCCGCCACCGCCGAGCGCTCATCGTCAAGGCCGAGGGCGTGGCGGTGTCGACGGCGCGGCTGTGCGAGCGGCTCCAGGCCCACCTCCACGAGGACGCCCCGGGCGTCGACATCCGCCCCACCATCCTCGGCCACGTCGTCCGCGGGGGGAACCCGAGCGCGATGGACCGCCTCATCGGCCAGCGGCTCGGCTACGGCGCCGTCCTGGCCATCGCGGCCGGGCTGTCCGACGTGATGCTCGGCTGGGACGTTGCCGACACCGTCGGCCGCGAGACGCCGGATCCCTACGTGCGGATCATTCCCCTGGCGGACGTCCTGGTCGAGACCGGCCGCCTCCTCGACGGGACGAGCCCGCTCGTGCGGAAGCGCATCGAGCTCCTCAGCCAGGTCGAGGACCTTCTGGCGCTGTGAGACGGGCTGCGGGTAAAATGCCCGCAAGGTGAGCGACGGCCCGGCGACCAAAGCGGATCTGGAAAACGCGATCACCCTGATGCGGAGCGACGTGTCGCTCATGTCGCTGCGCGGCGGGAAGGTGGACGAGCGCCTCGGCCGGCTCGAGGCGCGCCTGCAGGCGCTCGATCAGAAGCTCGACGCGCTCCTCGCCGAGATCCGCCGCGCGCCCGGGGCGGAGCCGCCGCGGCGCGCGCCCACCGCGCCCGTCGCGACGCCTGCGACGCCTGCGACGCCTGCGACGCCTGCGACGATCGACCCGCCGCGCCGCGCGCCCACCGCGCCGTTCGCCGATGCGCCGCGGCGCGCGCCCACCGCCCCGCCCGTGGCCGCCGTCCCCGCGAAGGCGGCGCCGCCGAAGAAGCCGGCAAGGAAACGCTAGCGGGGACCGCGCCGAAGGCGCGGGAACCCCGCTATGCTTTCATCGCGTGAAGGGCAACGCCCTTCACGCTCCCTAGGGCTTCGGCAATTCGTGCGGCCCGCTCGGCTCGCCCGGCTCGTCGGGCTCGTCGTCGCCGAGGAACGCGAACGTCCGCACCAGCAGCCGGATCAGATCCCGTTGCTCGGCGGTCATGTCGACGAACTTCACCCCCATGCCCGGATGCAGGTTCTCGCGGTCGCCGGGGCGGTAGGGGTTGACCCAGATCACCACGCCCTCCACCTCGATCGGGCCGAAGGCCGGCGGAGAGAAACGGAGGTTCAGCCGCGTCCCCGGTGACTCCGGGCTGACCGTCCGCACGAAGATCCCCATCGCCGAGATGTCCGAGATGTACGCGAACAGGAACGTGTCCTCCGAGCGATAGTCGACCTCGAGGTCGACGAGCACGCGCTCCCACTGGCGGCGGTCGGCCACCCCCGCAAACTCTCCTGTGCCGCGCTGTTTCTTGGTCGGCATCACGAAGCCCCATCCTCGCGTCCACACCGCGCCCTCATACCGCGGGGCGCGCGCGGGGGGCAAGCACTAATCCACCACGAGCGTTCCAATCGGCACCCGATTGTCCGGACCGTGGGGATCGGAGAGCACCGTCATGTTTTTCCAGAATCCGGAGCCGCCGGTGAACATGCCCGTGAAGACCTGATATGTGCCCTTGGGGTTGGTGATGTCCCCGGCGGTCACCTCGAACGTGTCCTTGACGATCGAACCGAGCTGCCACTGGCTCGACCCGCACAGGCCGCGGACGGGGTCGTGATCGCCCTGGAACCGGATCGCTCCGCCGTCGAAGTGCACGAGAACCTTGTAGTTCTGGGTGGGGCGCCGCTTCACCCGCCACCACAGCGTCATCGTGAAGCGGGAGCCCTTGCTCACGCGATCGGGCATGTCGACGCCGAGGAGCTCGATCGTGTCCTCGAGGTTCGCGGTGATCGTGCGCGCGTACGAGTCCGGCGGCCGGTCGGGGAACGCGTCGAGGAGCGGGTTCTGATCGCGCTCGCCGGGGAGCAGCTTGTTGGTGAGGAGAAGGAACCGCGCGTTGCGGTTGTCGAGCACGTGGTAGCTCAGGCGCTGCGTCGTCGCGATCTCCTGGATCTGGCAGCGCCGGTCGAGGGGGACGATCGCGAACGCGCGGTCGCCCGGCGACTCCACCCCGGCGGAGGGCGGCCGGTCGCTGGCGTTCAGGAACTGCAGGAGCTGGGGTATGCCGTCGATGCGCGCGAGCTTCCCGCGCGCGTAGAACTCCGGGCCGCTCCCGGGGATGCCCATGACGGCGAGCGGCTCGCTCCCGGTGCGGTGGTCGAAGTAGCTCTGGAACAGGTTCTTGTAGGAGAAGTGTTGCGACAGCGCGGGGGTGTAGACCTGCGCGCAGTAGAGGCCGTACGCGCCGCCCGCCGCGATCGCCGCCCACAGCGCCGTGCGACCGATCTGCCGGCGCCGCGGCTCCGGCGCTCCGGCGTAGAGGCCCGTCGCCGCGGCCAGCGCGGTCGCCCCGCCCAGCATGAGGATGCCCCAGTAGTACGCCGCCGCCTCGGGCGGGCTCTTCACGCCGCGGCCGGGCAGGTGCACCGACGAGATCTCGTCGGGAAAGTTCTTGATGTCGAGCGCGAGGATGAACCCCGCCAGCAGGACGAACAGCGCCGCCAGCGGCATCCCCTCCGACTTGTCGTCGTCGAGCGTCTCGTCGAGGAGCCAGCCCACCGCCAGCGCGATCGACGCCAGCGCCGGGAACCGGACATCGCCGAGCCGGCGCACCCAGATCGTCGCCACCAGGTACCCGACCACGGCCCAGGCGAGCAGGAGCACGCCCTTGTCCCGCCGGGTCGCCAACCGGAGCACCGCGAACGGGGCGATCGCGCTCCACGGGAACATGCCGAACGCCACCTCGTTGACGACGTAGTCGAACGTCGCGCTGGGCGGCGGCGGCCCCTGCCGCCACTGGCCGCCGAGGAGAGGCAGATATTCCTTGGCGGGGGCGAGCGTCTTGCCGAAGAGGCCGATTTGCCCCGGCTGGGCGGTGACCACGTCGAAGAGAACGACCAGGACCCACACGAGCGACACGATGGCGGCGCCGCCCAGCGCGATCGCCGCGCGCGGGCGGCGGTCGTCCTGCCACAGCGTCGCGAGCGCCGCGGCCGCCGCGCCGGCGAGCGGGATCCACGCGCCGAGGAGGATCCCGTCGGCCAGGTGGGCGAGGACGAGCCCGACGACCGCGATCGCGCCGTCGATCCAGCGCCTGTCGCCCCAGATCAGCCCCGCCAGCCCGACCATCGCGATCGTCGACGCCACGACGGTCCCCACGTCGCTGTTGAGCTGGCGCGACTGGAACAGATAGAGCGGCGAGGAGACGAGGATCACTGCGGCGAACAGGCCGGCGCGCGGGCGGCCGAGGCGCTTGCCCAGCGCCCAGATCGCCGCGGCCCCGGCGAGCCCCAGGAGCGCCAGCGGCAGGCGCGCCGCGAATTCGCTCGCGCCGAAGATCTGCGTCGACGCGGCGACGAGCCACACCGTGAGCGGCGGCTGCTTCTTGGCCACCGCGCCCCAGTCTCTCTTGCTCGCCACGTCGCGTGCGTGGTCCGCGATGGTGATCTCCTGCGGATCCCACAGACCGAAGCTACCGAGCTGGCCGAGCAGGGTCACCGCCGCGACGAAGAACACCGCCGCCGGGAGGATCCACCGCCGATTTGCTCGGAGGAACGCTGCCATCGCGGCGTACCGTAGGCGCAGAAAAGCGACAGGTCAAGCCGTCTTGCCGACGAACTTCCGCGCCTGTCCCGGCTCGAGCACCGTGACGTACGGCCCGAGATCGCGGTCGGCGACCAGCCGCCGCAGCCAGCGCACCGGCTCGGCGAGCTTCTCGTACGACAGGGCGAACGCGCCGAAGCGGATGGGCACGAGCATGCGCGCCCCCAGGTCCTCGAACGCGAAGATCGCGTCGAGCGGGCTCATGTGCTCGGCGCGGAACGAGCGGGGCACATATCCGCCGATGGGCAGGAGCGCGAGGTCGGGGCGATGGCGCTCGCCGATCTCGGCGAACCCGGAGAAGTATCCGCTCTCCCCGCACACGAACGCGCTCGGCGCGTCGCCGCGCAGGACGTAGCCGCACGCGGGCGCGGATCCGAACTTCACCGGCGTGGTGGTGATGTCCACGCCGCGCTGGCCGAACGACGCCCCGGCGCCGAGCTCGATGACGCGCGCGAACCCCAGCGCCGACACCTGTGCGGCGCAGCGCGACGGCACGACGAGCGTCGCGGAACGGGGCAGCTTCTCCAGCGTCGGCAAGTGCAGGTGATCCGGGCTCGCATTGGTGATGAGGATCACGTCGGGTCGAAGCTCGGCCGGGGCGAGGAGCGGCACGCCGGCCCGGCGCACGAAGCCGAGGGAGCGCCCGAGCATGGGGTCGACGAGGATTGTGAGCCCGGGGTAGCGGAGGACGACCGTCGCGTGGCCGACGAAGGCGACCGCGACCTCGCCTTGGGTCACCGGCGGCGCCGGAGCGACGGCGAAGCGGGGGACGGGGCGCAGCCAGGCGGCGGCCCAGTGCGCGATCAAGCTCACATGACGATCGGGGCGGTAGGCGCGATGGAGCTCGTCCAGCTCCGCCTGCCGGGACCGGTTCAAGGCGTCGATGAGGCCGGCGCGGGACATGGCCGCCGGGAGGAGCGCCTCCATGGCGCGATCATCCTAGATGACCCGCGGGCTGGCAACTAACGCGATGGCGCAGGAGAAACTGTGCTATGAAGCCTGCTCGACCCATGCGCCCGGTGGCAGACATCGTCATCCTCGGCGGGGGCCTCACCGGCATCTCGGCGGCGCTCCACGCGCGCCGGCCGTGGGTCCTCCTCGAGAAGGAGAGCCGCCTCGGCGGGCACGCGCGCACCGATCAGCGCGACGGCTACTCGTTCGACAAGACCGGTCACTGGCTGCACCTGCGCGACCCGTACACCAAGGCGCTCATCCAGGAGCTCCTCGGCGATCAGATGGTGCGGATCGAGCGGAGAGCACGCATCTTTTCGCACGGGACGCTGACGCGCTTCCCCTTCCAGGCCAACCTCTACGGTCTGCCCCCCGAGGTCGCGCGCGAGTGCCTGCTCGGGTTCATCGAGGCGTGGCACCGGCGGCAGGTCGCGGCGCCGTCGCTGCCGGCGAACTTCGAGGAGTTCATCCATCAGCAGTTCGGCGCGGGGATCGCGCGCCACTTCATGATCCCCTACAACCACAAGCTGTGGGGGGTGCACCCGCGGGAGATCACGGCGGAGTGGTGCACGCGCTTCGTGCCGGTGCCGACGCTCGACGACGTGGTCAAGGGCGCCGTCGGCGCGAACCCGCCCGAGCTCGGCTACAACATCTCGTTCCTCTATCCGCGGCAGGGCGGGATCGAGACGATGACGCGCGCGCTGGTGTCGCGCATCGACACGAGCCGGGGCGAGGTCAGGCTCGGCACGTCGCCCGACGCGATCGACGTCGCGGCGCGGGTCGTGCACGTCGGCGACGAGAAGCTCCCCTATCGCGCCGTGGTGGCGACGATCCCGCTGCCCGAGCTGATGGTGCGCATCCGCGGGCTGCCGCCCGACGTGGAGCGCGCCGCGGAGAAGCTCCGCTGCACGCCGGTGCGCTACCTCAACGTGGGCACGCGCCGGCCCGTCGCCGGCGACTTCCACTGGATCTACGTCCCCGAGGAGAAGTACCCGTTCTACCGCGTGGGCATCTACACCAACGCGCTGCCGGCGATGGCGCCGCCCGGGCTGGGCTCGATCTACGTCGAGCTGTCCGACCGCGGCCCCTTGCCGACGGGGGCGGCGCGCGACGCGCTTACGCGCGACGTGGCCCAGGCGCTCGCCGCCGCGGGCGCGCTCGCGTCCCCGGACGATCTCCTGTTCGCCGACCTCCACGAGCTCAAGTACGCCTACGTCGTCTTCGACGGCGACTATTACCCCGCCACCGAGCGCATCCGCGCCTGGCTGGAATCCCACCACATCTACCCGCGCGGCCGCTACGGCTTCTGGACCTACAACGCCATGGAGGATTGCATCCTCGCCGGGCGCGAGGTCGTCGAGACCATCGACCGCAACGTCAAGGACGGACATGAGAAGGATGCCGCAGCGTTCGCCTGATGCCGAGGCCGCCCCCGCGGAGAAGCCCCCGCACGTCTCGATCGTCATCCCCGTGTACAACGAGGAGAAGATCCTGCGCGAGTCGCTGGCCGATCTGCGGGACAAGCTGCGCGCCTTCCCCTGGACCTACGAGATCCTCGTGTCGGAGAACGGCTCGCGCGATCGCACGGTGGCGCTCGCCGGCGAGATCGCCGCCGAGGCGCCGGAGGTGAGGGTCCACTCGCTGGGCGAGCCGAACTACGGCAAGGCGATGCGCCAGGGGATCCTGCGCGCGCGCGGCACGTTCGTGATCTGCGACGAGATCGACCTGTGCGACGTGGACTTCTACCGGCGGGCGCTGGAGATCCTCGAGCGGGGCGAGGTCGACATGGTCGTCGGGTCCAAGGTGATGCGCGGCGCGAACGACGACCGCCCGTGGTATCGCCACGCCGCGACGCTGTTCCTGAACGGCATGCTGCGCATCGCGGTGGGGTTCAAGGGCACGGACACGCACGGGCTGAAGGCGTTCCGCCGCGACGCGCTCACGGAGACGGCGAACCGCTGCGTCGTCGACAAGGACCTGTTCGCTTCGGAGTTCGTGGTGCGCGCCGGCCGCGAGGGGAAGAACGTGGTGGAGATTCCCCTGACGGTGGCGGAGAGGCGCAAGCCCTCGGTGAACCTGTTCCGCCGCGTCCCCAACGTCCTCAAGAACATGGTGAAGCTCACCTACGCGGTGCGCGTGAAGAAGTGATCGCGTCGGTCAGCGTCGATCTCGACCCCATCTCCTGCTACTACCGGATCCACGCGCTCGGCGCCGACCCGCCCGAGCTGGCGGACCTGATCCTGCGCCGTGCCGTGCCGCGCTACCTCGAGATCCTGGCGCGCCACGGCGTGCGGGCGACTTTCTTCGTGGTCGCGTCCGATCTGGCGTCGCCGGCGGGGCGCGCGCGCGTGCGCGAGATCGCCGCCGCCGGGCACGAGGTCGCCAACCACAGCGTCACCCACCCGTACGACATGGCGCGCCTCGGGCGGGCGCGCGTGCGCGACGAGATCCGGCGGGCGCACCACGAGATCGGCGCGGCCGCGGGCGCGCCGGTGGTGGGGTTCCGCGCGCCGGGGTACGACGTGTCGCCCGACATGCTCGACGAGCTCGCCGCGCTCGGCTACACGTACGACTCGTCCATCTTCCCGGCGCCGGGGTACTACGCGGCCAAAGCGGGCGTGATGGCGGCGCTGGCGCTCCTCGGCCGGAAGAGCGGCGCCGTCATGACCAACCCGCGCGCGCTGTTCGCCCCGGCCGACCCGTACCGGCCCGACCCGCGCGCGCCGTGGCGGCGCGGCCAGGCCACGGTCGTCGAGCTGCCCATCGCCGTCACCCCCGGGTGGCGCATCCCGGCCATCGGGACGAACCTGCTCCTGGCGCCCGCGCCGCTGCGGCGGCGCTGGCTCGACGCCGTGGAGCGGCGGAAGTTCTTCAACTTCGAGCTCCACGGGATCGATCTGTGCGACGCCGACGACGACGGCATCCCCGCCGCGCTGGTGGCACGCCAACCTGATCTGCGCGCCCCGCTCACCGCGAAGCGGCGCGCGTTCGAGGCGATCCTCGATCGACTGCGCTGGGGGTACGAGATCGTGCCGCTCGCCGAGGTGGCGCGGCGGGTGCAGAGGGAGGGGTAGCCCTTACTTGGTCGTGTCGTCGCCGCCCATGCCGCCCAGCATGGGCATGAACTGCTTGACCATCTCGACGATCGTATCGAGCTGCTTCTCGCTGAGGCCGACCTTGATCACCACGTCGTTCGACGCGGTGGCGACGGTCACGTCCTTCATGAGGTCGACGTACTGCGCCGGTAGCTGCTTCTTCGCGTTCTCGAGCTCGGTCGTGAGCTTGTCGGCCACCGGCTTCGGGTCGCCGCTGAGGCGCATGCCGAAGGTGCCCTTGAGCTCCTTGGCCAGGCCGAGCGTGACGTACATGCCGATGAGCTTGAGCTTTCCGCTCGGGTCGAGCTGCGACATCATCATCGTGGCCTGCTGCTCGGGGAGCTGGCCGGCGAACCACGCGCCCGAGGAGGTGTCGGTGGAGCCGAGGAGGTCCATGAACACCTTGTTGTCCTTGACCGAGGTCGCCTTCTTCATGAGGTCGGACAGGAACGCCTTGTCGCCCTCGAACGACGCCGGGGTGGCCATCATGACGCCCTTGGCCGGCCAGGCCACGTAGGCCGCCTTCTCGCCCTCTTTCTGGATGACGGTCAGCTCGCCGTCCTTCGACACGGTGACCTTCTTGCCGCTCTTCTCGGCGATGGCCGGGGCGCACTTGGCCAGCTTGTCGTGATCCCAGTTGCCCTTGACGACGATGATGGCGCGCTCTTTGTCGAGGTTCGTGCCGCCGGCGACGACGATGGACTCGATATCGGACTGCCAGTCGAGGCCGCACTGCTTGGCCGCGTCGAGCGGGCCCTTGGCCTCGGGATTCGACTCGACGCTCTTGACGAGCATCCCGTAGTACTTGCTGTCCTTGAGCTTGGTCGGGTTGATGCCGAAGGCCAGGTTGGTGTCCTTGGGGAGGAAGTCGAGCGCCGACGAGGCAGCCCCCGTCACCGTCCCGCCGCCGGGACCACCGCCACCGCCCCCCTTGGAGCAGGCGACCAGGCCGGCGGCGAGCGCCAACGCCAGCCAAACGCGATTTCGAGCCATCATGATGCCTCCTTAGGGCTGAGGCGTGGCAGAATAGCGCCCCCTTGGCTTGGGTCAAGCGAAGTCTTCGCGGTACCGACGTGTGGGCGCGCGCGCGCGCGGACGGCTCCCTCGAGGTCGACGCCGACGGGCGGGTCGACGTGCGTTACAAGAACGACGAGGCGGCGAAGGTCTACCGCGCTTCGGCGCGCAACCTGTCCGCGCCCGGCGCGGCGCCCGACCCGCCCCGCGGGCGGGAGATCATCATCTATACCGACGGCGCATGCTCGGGCAACCCGGGGCCGATGGGGGTGGGCGTGGTGATCCTGCGCGGCAAGGAGCGCGAGGAGATCGGCGAATACATCGGGATAGGGACGAACAACATCGCCGAGCTGACGGCGATCGACCGGGCGCTGTCGGCGCTGCGGCTGGAGGAGCGCGGCGCGGCGATCGCGCTCCACTGCGATTCCAGCTACGTCATCGGGCTCATGGCCGGCGGGTTCAAGGCCAGGAAGAACGTCGAGCTGGTGGAGCGGATCCGCGCCCGGCTGCGGCAGTTTCCGCGCCTCCGCTGGGTGAAGGTGGAGGGGCACGCCGGCGTGCCGGAGAACGAGCGGGCCGACGCGCTCGCGACGGGCGCGATCGCCGGACGGCGGGTTCCGAGATAGAGTGGTCCCGTGCGCTGGCTGCCCCTGCTCGTGCTCGTCGCGTGCCAGGATCGCGCGGCGGCGCCGCCGGACGCGGGGGTCGCGGCCGCGCCCCGGCGCGCGGCCGCGGCCGAGCCGGAGCCCGAGTACATCGGCGTGATCGTGGCCGAGAAGGCGGCGTCGGTGACGGCGCAGCGCGAGGGGCGCCTCGCGGAGGTGAGGGTGCGCATCGGCGATCGCGTGGCCAAGGGGCAGAGCCTGGCCGCGCTCGACGTGCGCGCGCTGCGGCTCGATCTCGACGCGGCGCGGGCGACGGCGGAGTCGACGCGCGCCGAGGCGGAGCGGGCGCGGCTCGACCTCGCCGAGCTGCGCGAGAAGGCCGGACGCACCGGCAGGCTCAAGGACAAGGACATCGTGTCGCAGGAGGAGGCGTCGGGCGCGCGCTACCAGGAGCGGCAGGCGGAGGCGCGCTGGCAGCGCGCCAAGGCCGACGCGGCCGGCGCGGAGGCGCGGGCGCGCCAGGTGGAGGTCGCGCTGAGCGACGCGGAGATCCGGGCGCCGTTCGACGGCGTGGTGTCGGCCCGTTTCGTCGATCCCGGCGCGACGGTGACGCCGGCGACGCCCATCGTGCGCCTCATCGCGGCGGACCGGCCGGGCGTGCGCTTCGCCGTGCCCGAGGAGCGCGCGCGATCGCTCGCGCCCGGCGCCAAGCTGCGCATCCGGGTGGAGACGCTGGCGGCGACGTTCGACGGGGCGGTCGAGAGCATCTCGCCCGAGATCGACGCCGCGTCCCGCCTGGTGTTCACCGAGGCGCGCGTCGACGTGCCCGAGGCGTGGCGCGCCAAGGTGGCTCCGGGGGCGACGGTGCGCGTGAGCGTGGCGCCGTAGCTACTTTTTCGCGGGTTTCTTGGCGAGCTGGAAGGACGCGAAGAAGTCGGCGGGGGTCATGGGGAGCGGGACCCCGTCCTTGTGGACGACGCCTATGAGGTAGACCTGCGGGCCGACGATGAACGCGCGGAACGTGGCGTGCCCGCCCTGGAGATCGATCTCCACCTCCCGTCCCGGGTTCTTATCCAGCTTGACGTCCTTCTGCGACGCGACCTTGCCGTGGACCTTCTCCACCGCGCCCGCGATGCCGTCGTCGAGCTGCTCCTTGACGGACTTCCTCTTGCCGACCTCCTCGTTCGCCGGCGTGAGCCCGACCATGTACATGATCCCCTTGGGGTCGACGCCGGCGGCGGTTCCGCCGCCCTCGGGCGACACCCGCTCCTTGACCTCGTAGGGGAAGCTCGCGCTGAACCCCAGCGCGGCCGACGTGTAGGCCTTGGGTGCGTCGGCGCGCGCCGAGGCCGTGACCAGCGCCAGGGGGACGAGGACGAGCAGCCGCGCTACGTTCATGGAGACCTCCCGGACGACCAGCTTACCCCAGGCCGGCCAGCCGATCGGTCGCGATGTGCACGACCATGTGGTCTCCGGAGTTGAGGGCGAGGTCCGGCGCGAGCGCGCGAGCGCCGCCGCCGTCGGTGACGCCGAGCACCCGCGCCGCGTGCGCGTGCTCGATCGAGGCCACGGTCCGGCCGGCGAGGCGCTCGGTCACGGCGACCTCGGCCGCGACGGTGGGCACGCCGGCCACGTCGAACGCCGCCAGGACCCGGTGCCGAAGCGCGATCGCCGCGACGGCCGGCGCCGCCAGCGCGGCCGACGAGAACACGCTGTCGAAGGCGAACGTCGAGCGGAGCTTCTCGGCGAGCTGCTGGTCGAACAGGCGGATGCCCACGCGGATGTCGGGGCGCATGCGCCGGGCGTCGAGCGCGACCTCGAGGTTGGCGATGTCGTCGTTGGTCGCCGCCAGGAGCGCGCGCGCGGCGGGGACGCCCGCCGAGATGAGCGCCTCGTCGTCCTTCATGTCGCGGATGAGCACGGGGACGCCGAGCTCCTTGGCGGCGGAGACGAAGCGGCCGTTCTCGTCCCTCTCGATGCACACGACGTCCTCGTCGAGCGCGAGGAGCTGGAGGAGGACGCGGTAGCCGAGGTGGCCGAGCCCGCACAGGACGACGTGATCGCGGTAGGTCATGGCCTTCACCTTCATCCACTCTCGTTCGCCGCGGCGGCGCGAGAGCATGAGCAGGCCGAACCGGACGATACCCTCGCCGACGACGACGAAGCCGAGGACGGGGTAGGTCGCGGCCACGGCCTCGAGGTACCAGGTGGGGGGAGGGGAGAACAGCGGCTGGGCGAACAGCGACATCCAGGCGCCGAAGAACGACTGCTCCAGCGTCGGGCGCGCGCCGTTGAGCTGCGGGAACGGCGTGATGGCGTGAAGGAGGGCGCCGAGGAGTATGGCCGCGACCAGGACGGCGAGCGTGATCCGGAACTCGCGCGCGATGGTGAGAAAGTACAGCCACAGGGTGCGCGCGTCGCGCCGGCGGCGACGTTCCATGGGGGCTCCAGGTCTCGGCGCGGGGCGTCGGAGGAGGGCGGTCCCGCGACGCCCCGGCGCCGAGCCCGAATGCGACGAGCTTCGGGCCAAGCCGGGGCGCGGGCAACTTTTTGACCGTTCGCGGCTATCATCCTTCCATGGGCGTCATGGCCGTCCCCCCACCGAGCACGGACTGGCGCGAGGCCGTCGCCGCCGACGAGGCCGAGCGCTTCGAGCGCCACGCCGAGATGCTGCACCAGCTCCAGCGCAGGAACGACGCCCGCGGCAAGGGGCGGGCGTTGCATCGCAAGGCCCTCCTGGGCGCGCGGGCGACGCTCGAGGTGCTCGGCGAGCTGCCCGCGGAGGTCCGCGTCGGGCTGTTCGCGGCGCCCGGGGTGCATCGCGCCTACGTCCGCTTCTCGAACGGCGCCGCGGCGCGGTCGTCGGATCGACGGCCGGACGTGCGCGGGCTGGCGGTCAAGGTGCTGGGCGTGCCCGGGAAGAAGATCATCCCCGGCCTGGAAGACGCGACCACGCAGGACTTCCTGTTCATCCAGATGTCGTCGCTGGCGTTCCGGGACACCGAGGAGTTCATGGCGTTCGTGCGGGCGATCGCGAACCCGCTCCTGGCGCTGCCGCGGCTCCTCAGGGCGTTCGGTTTCCGGCTGTTCGCGCTGCTCGGCCGGCTGCGCGCGGCGCTCGCGACAGGGCGGTCGACGCTGGCCGGGGTGCGGTTCTACACGGCGCTCCCCATCCGCATGGGGGAGCACGCGGGCAAGCTGTCGCTGATCCCGTCCGACCCCGTCGCCGCCGTGTCGTCGGCCGCGGCGGCGGCCGGCCCCGACGCGCTGGCCGACGATCTCGCCGCGCGCTTGGCCGCCGGGCCCTTGCGCTACGACCTCGCGGTGCAGCTCTATCGGAACGACCGGGACACGCCCATCGAGGACGCATCGGTCGAGTGGAAAGACGACGTGGCGCCGTGGATCAAGGTCGGTCGCTTGACCATCGACAGGCAGGACACGCGCGGCGCGGGCGGGCGCAAAGTCGCCGAGTACGTGGAGCGGCTGTCGTTCGACCCGTGGCACGCGCTGGTGGAGCACCGCCCCCTCGGCGACATCATGCGCGCCCGCAACGTGGCCTACCGAGTGAGCACGAAGGAACGCGGCGCGGCCCCGGAGCCCGACGGGACAGAGACGTTCGAGTAGGACCGGGGGGCCGGCGCGCCCGTCGTTGCGTTCCGAATCGAGTTGGCGTTCCGACTCGGGAGCACCGCCGGCAATCCCAGCCGTTTGGTTGACGGAGTCTTGACGAAGCTCGCGTGCACTCGGGAGCCATCGCGTGCTCTGCCGTGCACTCGCGATTCGGGGTAACTCTCGAGGACCGGTCGCAATGTTGCGAAACGGGGGCGAGCGCTCGCTGCGCTGACGAGAACCCTCGACGCGCCGGCGGCCCGCGCTCGTCACGCCGAGGCGGCGGGGCGTCGGTCGCGCGGAGCGACGGTCGGGATCGGCTTCTCCACGACCGCGCCGCGGATCAGATCGGCGGCCTTCTCGCCGATCATGATGGCCGGAGCGTTGGTGTGGCCGCGCGTGATACGCGGCATCACCGATGCGTCGACCACACGCAGCGCCTCGAGACCGCGCACGCGCAGCTCGGGGTCGACCACCGCGCGCTCGCCGGTGCCCATCGCGCACGTCCCGACCGGGTGGTAGAGGGTCTCCGCCTTCGCGCGCACGAACCGCTCGAGGTCTGCGCGCGAGCGAGCCTCGGGCCCGGGCACCATCGGCTCGCCCATCATCCGCGCCAGCGCCGGCGCGCCCAGCACCCGCCGGGCCAGCTCGACGCCGTCGACCAGCGCGCGCAGGTCTTCCCCCTCGGGGTCGGAGAGATAGCTCGGCTGGATGCACGGAGCGGCCAGCGGGTCGGCGGAGCGCAGCGAGATCGAGCCGCGGCTGGCCGGCTGGAGCAGGATCGGGCCCAGGGTGACGGCGTGCCGGGTCACCTTCACCAGGCCGTGATTGACCCAGGGGACGGGGCCGAAGATGAGCTCGATGTCCGGGGCGGCAAGATGGGGCCGGGTCCGGACGAACGCACACGCCTCGCCGACGTTGGAAGTCAGCATCCCCCGGCGGAAGATCAGGAAGCGCAGCAGGTTGCCGAGCGTTTCCGCCGCCACCAGCGTCACCGGCGCGCGGCACGCGACGATCACCGGCACGGCCAGATGATCCTGCAGGTTCAAGCCGACGCCGGGCAGGTCGTGAACGATTGTGATCCCGTGGCGACGCAGGTGATCCGCCGGCCCCACGCCCGAGAGCATGAGGAGCTGTGGCGAGTTCACCGCGCCGCCGGCGACGATCACCTCGCGCGCGGCGGCAGCGCGGCGCGGCGCCCCCTCGTGCAGGTACTCCACCGCCACTGCTCGACGGCCCTCGAAAAGCACGCGCGTGGCGTGGGCGCCGGTCTGCACCATCAGGTTGCGCCGCCCGCGCGCCGGGCGCAGGAACGCGTCGGCGGCGCTCCAGCGCCGGCCGTTCTTCTGCGTCACCGGACATAGGCTCGCTCCCTCGGGTGCCGCGCCGTTGATGTCCTCGGCCAGCGGGATGCCGCACTCCTGGGCCGCGCGCACGAACGCGAGCGTCGCCGGATTCGGGTCGCGCAGCCGGCTCACCGCGAGCGGGCCGTCCCCGCCGTGGAGCGGAGAGGTCACGTCGCTGAACGCCTCCGAGCGGCGAAAGTAGGGCAGCACGTCCTGGTAGCTCCAGCCCGGGTTGCCCTGCGCCGCCCATCCATCGAAGTCTGCGCGGTGTCCGCGCACGTAGATCTGCGAGTTGATCGACGAGCAGCCGCCCAGAACCTTGCCGCGCGGCCAGTAGAGCTCGCGGCCCTCGAGGCTAGGCTGCGGGGCCGTCGAGTAGTTCCAGTCGCATGGCCCCTTGAACAGCTTGGTGTACGCCGCCGGCATGCGGATGTGCAGCCGGTTGTCTCGCCCGCCCGCCTCGAGAAGAAGGACTCGCGTTTCGGGATCCTCGCTGAGCCGTCCGGCGAGAGCGCAGCCCGCCGACCCGGCGCCCACGATGACGTAGTCGTGACGCTCCATGTTTGCGCTCCTTGCCCGGAAGGCGTGAATCGGCGCGTCACGGCGTGAAGCAGCTCAGACCTGCCAGGAGATGGGAAGCGAAGGGTCCGCGAGGTAGGCGCAGAACGTACCGGTCCGCAGGCTTCGGCGGAGGTGATCGGCGAGCAGCGGGTCATGCTCCGCGATGCGCAGAACGGCCGCCTTGATCGCCTTGGTGACGCTGCTGCGCGCTCTCTCGGCGTCCGACGCGCCGGGCCGATCGCGGCCCCCGAGCCCGACGGCCTCCGCGAGCTGCCCGGCAAGCGCCTCCATCTCGATCCGCGCCCGCGCGGCGCGCGCGGCGTCCGCCCAGCGCGTCGCCTCCTCCAGCTCGTCCTTCAGATCCTCGAGCCGCCGGCGGTACGCGGCCTTCGCGCGGGCATCGAGACGCGGCCCGGCATCTCCGCCCGCGAGCCCGGCCTCACCCTGGCCGGCGAGCTCGAGAACGTGATGCTCGCGGCCCGGGTCGGCGACCAGCTTGGCGATGTAGGCCAGTCCGACCGTGTGCTTCAGGCGAAAGGGAGGCGTCCGGTAGGCGACTGTCCAGTAGTCGCCCTCGGCGCGGAGCACCGCGCGACCGGTCTCGGGACGGTCGGCCGGCCGGCGCTGGAGCTGCAGGCGGATCGCCAGCGTCTCCGCCATCTGTCTGGCGAGGTCCAGGTCCTCGCGCGCGCGCTCGCCGTCGCCCGGACGGCCGCGGGCGCGGAGCGCCAGGCCGCGCTGGCGGTAGCTGTTCGCCAGGAAGCACACCCCGCCGATGGCGGCGTTCCCTTCGACGGCGGCGTCGAGATGCGCGACGGCCTCGTCCCAGCGCGACTGCGTCGCCGCGCATACACCGAGGTAATGCGCCACCGCGCCCATGGTGACGATGCCGATCCGCGTGACCCGCACGTGGTAGCGCGCGTAGGGTAGCAGCAAGGCGTACAGCGTGGCGGCGCGCGGCGCATCCGCCAGCCCCGCACAGGTGAGCGAAAGGAACGCGACGCTGGACAACCAGGTGAAATCGCGCGGCAAGTCGGCGAAGCCGCGGGCCGAAAGCCGCTCCACCTCGATGCGGGCCTCCACGTCGCGTCCGGCCTCGACGAGCGCGTACGCCAGCGCCGCGCGCCAGGCGGGGAGCGAGGGATAGCGCACGGCGTTCTCGCGCAGGAGACCCTCGAGCTCCGCGAATCGGCCTTGAGCCAACCGGATCATGGCCAGCGCGGTGCCGTAGAAGATCCCAACGCTGTGATGCTGGGCACACACCCCCGCCTCGAGCCCTTCGCGCGCCAGCGCCTCGGCCTGCGCGAATCGGCCGCCGAGCGTAGCCTGCGTCGCGCGCAGCAGCGGGACGTGCCAGAGATACTGGAGCTGGCGCAAGGCGCGCGTCAGGCGGTCGTAGACGTCGACCTCGACGTCGAGCGCGCGCATGTCGCCGAGCTCGAGCAGGTTGCCCAGGCGGAGCGCCCGCCCGCGCAGCGCCAGGGCCGGATCGCCGCAGCGATTGGCGAGCTGCACGACCTCGCCGGCGATCGCCAGCCGCTCCTCGGCGTTGGCGCCGCCCCAGATCGCCACGTGTCGATCAAAGAGCACCGCCGCCAGCGTCGGGGCGTCGCCCAGGCGACGCGCCACTGCGGCAGCCTCCTCGCTGAGCGCTACGCGGCGGGCGAGCTCGGGCGTGAACAGCAGCGCCCTGGCGAGGCGTGCCAGGACGCGCGCCCGCCACGGGCTGTCGCCGCCACCGGCCGCCTCGAGGGCTTGCTCGAGGAGCCGCACCTCGAGCTCGTCGACCTCTCCCGCCGTGAACTCCATGGAGACGCCGAGCGCGGCCTGCGCCATGAGCTCGGCCGAGCCCAGCGTCCGCGCCAGAGCCGCCGCCGACTCGAGGGTCGCCCGCGCCTCCGCGTCGCGACTCGCCGCCAGCTGCGCCCTGCCGAGCGACACGAGCACGGCGCATCGGCGCGTCAGATCGGCCGCCGGCTGGCCCTCAAGGAGGTGCGCGGCGCGGCGGAAGTGGTCCACTGCGTGCTCGTAGGCGAGCTGCACGAGCGCGTGCTCGCCGGCCGCGGCCGCGTAGGTCGCGGCCTTGTCGGTCATCCCGTCGATGGCCGCGTGGAAAAAGTGGTGGGCCAGCTCGGCGAGGCGCGCGCTCTCCCCCGGAAAGGCCGCCTCGATGGCTTCGCCGACGCGCCGGTGCAGCCGGGAACGCTCGGCGACCGAGAGCGCGTCGTAGACGACCTCGCGGACCAGGGCGTGGACGAATCGGCAGCTGCCCGGCGCGTGGGGAACGGCCTCCACCAACCGCGAATCGACGGCTTCCTGCAGAGGGTCGAGCCGCCCCTCGCTCCCGGCGCCTGCCGCTGCCTCGATGACGTCGAGGCGGAAGTCGTGCCCGACGACGGCGGCCGCGTCGAGCAGCGCCCGGCAGCCGGGTGAGAGGTGGCCGATACGACGCTGGATCACGCCGCGCACGCCGTCCGGGATGCGCCTGCCGGCGATGGTCGAGTCCAGGCCGCCGTGAGCGCAGAGCAGGCCGACGATCTCGCGCACGAAGAACGGGTTGCCGCCGGTCTCGCGGTGGAGTGCCGTCGCCACCTCGCGGTCGGGGTCGACGCCAGTGAGGTTCGAGACCAGCCGGGCGACGTCGGCCTGCGGCAGCCCCCCAAGGACCAGGTGCTGGTCCACGCGCGTGAGCTCGGCGAGCCCCGCCGCGCGGTCGAGCTCGACGTCGCGGTAGGTCCCGACGACGAGCAGTCGGCTGCGGCGCAGCTCGGCGGCGAGGAAGCGCAGCAAGAGGAGCGACGCGGTATCCGCCCAGTGCAGATCATCGAGGACGATCAGCTGCGGCCGGGCGTCGCCCGCGGCGCGCAGGAACGAGGTGACCGCGTCGAACAGGCGAAACCGCTCGTTCTCGGGCTCTCCTCCCGCCGGCGGCTGTGGTGCCGCGAGCTCCGGCAGGAGCCGCGCGACATCGGCGACGCTTCCGGCGAGCTGGGCGCTCAGCTCCGCCGGGTCGCGGCCGCGGACGTAGCTGCGCAACACCTGGATCCACGGCCAGAACGCCGGGGCTCCGCCCGCCTCCCAGCAGCTTCCCCAGAGAACGCCGACGTCACGCGTCTCCGCGCTCGCGCCGAGCTCGGCGCAAAGACGGGTCTTGCCGATGCCCGGCTCGCCGCCGATGAGGATGAGGCGCCCGGCGCCCCGCGAGGCGTCTTCCAGCGCCAGCGCGAGGTCATTGAGGTCGTGCTCGCGCCCAATGAACGCCGACGGGTATCGGGAGCGCGGGGAACGTTCCGCCACGGCCTCACCCCTTGTCCCGCTGCCGCACACCGTCTGGCAGCTTCTCCATCTTCACCTTCTTGTGCGGCGTCAGCGGCATCGGCCCCTCGGCGCTCACCTTGCCCTTCATCCCCCCACGGTCGTGCGCGCTCACCCCCGCGGGCAGCTCCCACGGAATCTCCTTCAGCGGCTGGCCGGCCGACACCTCCGCCATGTAGCGCGCCCACACGGGTACCGCCATCATGTACGCCGCGTCGTCCTTGCCGAGCGGCCGCTCGCGCACGTCGTCCCCCAGCCAGATCGTCGTCACCCACCGCGACGTGAACGCCACGAACCACAGGTCCATCGTCGCCGACGA
The DNA here is from genome assembly GCA_035259575.1 of Haliangiales bacterium. Lineage (GTDB taxonomy): Bacteria > Myxococcota_A > Polyangia > Haliangiales > SHYZ01 > DATFWE01. Next base: position 12,199 of record DATFWE010000196.1, on the reverse strand, counting down.
CGTCCCCGTCTTCCCCGCCGACGGCACATCGATCGCCCGCAGCGCGCCCGAGTAGCCGTCGGTCACCACCTCGCGCAGGAGCTTGGTCGTGAGGTACGCCGCCTTCGCCGGGATCGCCTGCTTGGGCTCGAGCCCCCCGACGGCGACCAGCCGTGCGAGGCGCTCGCCCGGCGACAGCATCGCGTCCCAGTACATCGTGTTGTCCTCGAGCACCGTGCCGTCGCGATCGAGCACCCGCCGGATGTAGATCGGTTCGATCCATCGTCCGTTGCGCGCGAAGATCGCGAACGATCGGGACATCTCGGGGATGTTCACGCACGACGCGCCCAGCGCCAGCGCCTTGTCGGCGATGATCGGCGTGGTGAAGCCGAGCCGCCGCGCCCACGCCTCGACCGCCTTCGCTCCGATCTTGCCGAACAGATCCACCGACGGGACGTTCAGCGAGAACACCAGCGCATACTCGAGCGACACCTCGAAGTCCACCTGACCGTGCAGGTTCACCGGCACCCACGCCTCCCCGGTCTCCGGATCGATCTCGGCGCGCGGCACGTCGTTCAGCATCGCGTCGAACCCGTAACCGGCGTCGAGCGCGGCCGAGTAGTAGATCGGCTTGTACGTCGACCCGGGCTGGCGGCACGCCTGCGTGGCGCGGTTGAACTCGCTGCGCACGTAGTCGTTCCCGCCGACGAGCGCCTCCACGTACCCCGACTGATGGTCCAGCGCGTAGATGGCGCCCTGCACGCGCGGCGCCTGCTCGAGGACGACCTCGCGGTCGGGCAGCTTCTCGTCGTGCTCGGGCGTCCAGTAGGCGTTGAGCCGCTCGTCGTACGTCCAGTCGGAGAACTTGCGCACGTGGGCGCGCGGCCGCGCGATCCACACCACGTCGCCGGCGCGCAGCGCCTCGGTCGCCGCGGCGATCTTCTGGTCGTTGGTCGCGTCCGACTTCGACCACTTCGCCGCCCATGTCATGTTTTTCAGGGGCAGGCGGTAGCGCGCGTCGCCCACGCGCACCGTCGCGCCCCCGCCCGCCACGTCGTCGACGAGCGCGAGGTACCGGCGACCCGGCGCGAGCGGTCCGGCGCCGTACTTCTTCTTCTGCCGCTCGACGAACGTCTCGCGCGCCGCCCCCTCGAGCCGCGCCTCGGGGCCGCGCCATCCCTGGCGCTTGTCCTGCTTCCGCGTGGAGAAATCGACGTTCTCGTAGGCGGCGCCGTCGAGCCACGGCAGGACGGTCGTCTCCACGCGCAGCCCGCGCTTCATCAGTGCGTCCTGGCCGTACCTGTCCTTGACCAGCCGCCGCGCGTGCTCGGCGAAGTACGGCGACGTCGTCAGAAACACGTCGCGGTACGGGCGCAGGGACACCGGGTGCGCCCTGGCCGCCGCGGCCTCTCCGTCGGTGATGTAGCCGTACTTGGCCATGCTGTCGAGCACCGTGTCGCGCCGCCGCGTCGCGTTCTCGAGGCTGACCAGCGGCGAATCGCGCGACGGCGACCGCGCCAGGCCCGCGATCAGCGCCATCTCGCCCAGGTCGAGGTCCCCTACGTCCTTGCCGAAGTAGCGCTCCGCCGCCGCCTGCACGCCGTACGCGCCGGAGCCGAGAAAGATGTGATTGAGATAGACGACGAGGATCTCTTCCTTCGTGTAGCGGGACTCGAGCCGGCGCGCGAGGATCGCCTCGCGCACCTTGCGCGCCAGCGTCTTCTCCGACGACAGGAAGATCTGCTTGGCCACCTGCTGGGTGATCGTGGAGCCGCCCTGGGCGAACTCGCCGCTCGTCAGGTTGCGCCACGCCGCGCGCGCGATCCCTTTGAAATAGATCCCGCCGTGCGAGAGGAACTCGTGGTCCTCGGCGGACAGGAACGCCTCGACCAGCTTGGGTGGGATGCGCGCATACGGCACGACCTCGCGCCACTCCTCGGCGAGCTCGGCGAGCAGCGTGCCGTCGCCGGCGTAGAACCGCGTCACGCCCGGCGCCGCCGTGGCGTAGCTCTCCAGGTCGGGCGCGACCGGCGTCGTGCGCGCGAAGTAGGCGTACACTGCCATCCCCGTCCCGAGGAGGACCGCGACGACGCACAGGCACCCATAGGCGAAGAGCTTGCCCAGCCAGTAGAAGAACCCGCCGTCGGCCGGGTTTTGGACCGTGACGCGCGGCACTCCGGTTACAGATTCTGCCGGAAAAACGAGAAAATGCGATCCCAATAGGCGAGCTGCACCTTGGGGTCGCGGGTGATGATGTGCGTCTGGCGCGCGAGCGGCACGAAGTCGAACGATTTGCCCGCGCGGAACAGCGCGTCGGCGAGCTTGAGCGAGTGGACGAAGAACACGTTGTCGTCGCCGGTGCCGTGGACGATGAGCAGCGGGCGCGACAGATCCTTGGCGTACTTGAGCAGGCCGTTCGCGTCGTAGATCGACGTGTCCTTGTCCGGCACGCCGAGGTAGCGCTCGGTGTAGAACGTGTCGTAGTCGAGCCAGTCGGCGACGGGCGCGCTCGCCACGCCGGCGCGGAACACGTCGGGCCGGCGCAGCACCGACAGCGCGCCCATGTAGCCGCCGAACGAGTGGCCGTAGATGCCGACGCGCGCGAGATCCATCGCCGGCTCGGCCTGGCCGAGGAGCTTGAGGCCGGCCACCTGATCCTCGAGCGGGACGTCGGCGAACTTGCCGAAGATGACGCGCTCCCACGCGCGTCCCTGACCCGGCGTCCCGCGTCCATCGACGCGCGCGACGATGTAGCCGTGGTCGGCCATCCACTGATCCATCACGTACGTGAGCGGTTCGCGGTGGACGACGCGGCTGTGCGGCCCGCCGTAGACCGACACCAGCACGGGATACTTCTTCTTGGGGTCGAAGTCGCGCGGCTTGACGACGGCGGTCCAGAAATCGCCGAGCTTGCGGATGTCCGGCCGGGGCATGACCTTGGGCCGGAGCGCGACGCTGGCGAGCTCGCCGGCGGTGCTGCCGTCGGCGCGGATCACCTCGTGCCGGATCGCGCCGCCAGGCTCGGTGACGACGCGCACCTGGGCGCGGACGTCGCGCGCGAACGTCGCCCCGTAGTGGGACTCCCCCGACGTGAGCGCGACCGCGTCGCCGCCGGCGAGCGGCACCTCGTACATGTGGCTGGCGACCGGGTCCTTCCCGGCGGACACGATGACCGACCGGTCGTCGACGCGCAGGATCTTGCGCACGCCGAGCTCCGGGGCGGTGAGCGGGCGCACCAGCTTGCCGTCGGGCGCGCGCAGCTCGAGCGTCCACGCGCCGCGCCGCTCGGTCGCCCACACGAAGCCCGAGCCGTCGCGCAGCCACTGGTACTCGTTGGGGGCGTTGAGGAACACCTCGTCGGTCTCGCGCACGAGCTCGCGCGTCGCGCCGGTGCGCGGGTCGGCCGCCAAGAGCACCTGCTCGCGCTGGTCGCGCGTCATCACGTCGAGCGTGAGCGGCGAGCCCTTTGTCCACGTCACGCGCACGAGGTAGGGGTACTTGGCCGCGTCCCACTTCACCCATACCGTCTTGCCGCCGGCCGCGGGCACCACCCCGAGCCGCGCGTCGACGTTCGCCTTGCCCGGGCGGGGATAGAACGACGGCCTGCCCGCCTCGAAGGGGCCGGCGGGATCGACGGACACCAGCCGCTCGACCTTGGACGCGTCGTACTCCTCGTAGGCGAGGAGCTTGGCGTCGGGGGACCACCAGTAGCCGGTGTGGCGATTCATCTCCTCCTCGGCCACGAATTCCGCCTGCGCGTGGACGAGCGTCTCGGTCGCGCCGGCCGTGAGCTTCTGCGCCGCGCCCTTGCCGACGGGCGCGACCCACAGCTCGCCGCCGCGCACGAACGACGCGCGCGACCCGTCGGGGGCGAGCTTGGCGTCGAACGGCGGCTCCTTGCCGGCGGCGCCGGCGACCTCGGTCACCGCGCCCGACGCCACGTCGACGACGAACAGGCGCCCGGCGAGCGGGGCCAGGACCTTTGTCCCGTCCTCGGACGGCGAGAACGTGGTGAACCCCAGCGCCGTCATGCGCATGCGCTCGCGGTGCGATTTCTCCTCGGACGACAGCTTTTCCTCCGCGCCGCCGAGGACTTTGTCGGCGGACATGAGCACGCGCTCCTTGCCGGCGGCGACGTCGAAGGCGTAGAGCGTCTGCACCGGACGCGTCGGCTCCGAGCGGAGGAACACGACCTGGCTGCCGTCGGGGACGAGGGCCGGCTTGACCGGCTCGCCCAGCGTGTACTTCCGCGTGGCGACGAGCTCGGTGAGGAACGCGAGGTCTTCCTCCCGCGAGGGAGGCGCGGCCGCGGCGGGGCTCACGGCGCCGGCCAGGCCCAGCCCCAGGCACACCCATGGTGTTCGCATGCGGCGGAAGGTAGCACGGTCAGGAGGGGCTCGCCGTTCGCAGGATGTGCGCGGCCGCGACCATCGCCCGCATCTTTCCGTCGGCGACCTCGCGGGGCAGATATTTCATGCCGCAGTCGGGCGCGAGGATGACGCGGTCGGGGGGGATGTAGGCGAGCGCGCGGCGAATGCGATCGGCCACCACCTCCGGCATCTCGACGTTCATGTCCGACAGGTCGAGACATCCGACCATCAGCTGCTTGCCGGGCAGCCGGGACAGGATCGAGCAGTCGAGCCTCGATTGTGCGGTCTCGATCGACACCTGGGCGACGGGGCAGTCGGCGAGCTCGGGAAGGAACGAGTAGCCCGACGGTCGATGATGGATGATCGCGGCGTACCCGAAACAGATGTGCACCGCGGTCGTGCCGGCCACGTCGGCGAGCGCGCGGTTGAGCGCGCGCAGGCCGTACTCGCGCGCCTTCTCGGGGCGGGCCTGCATGTACGGCTCGTCGACCTGGACGACGTCGGCGCCGGCGGCGAACAGATCGCGGATCTCCTCGTTGACCGCGACGGCGTAGTCCATCGCCGCCGCCTCGTCGGTGGGGTAGTAATCGTTCTGCGCCTGCTGCGACATGGTGAACGGGCCCGGCACGGTCATCTTGACGGTGCGCCGCGTGTGCGCGCGGAGGAAGCGCAGATCGTCGACCAGGACGGGATGCCGGCGCCGGATCGGGCCGACGATGCGCGGCACCGGGTTGGCGTGGCCCGAGCGGTCGAGCGCCGTGCCGGGGTTGTCGATGTCGATGCCGTCGAGCGCGGTCGCGAAGCGATTGGAGTAGCTCTCGCGGCGCATCTCGCCGTCGGTGATGACATCGAGGCCCGCCTCTTCCTGCGCGCGGATGGCGAGGAGCGTGGCGTCGTCCTGTGCCTGCGCGAGGAACGGCTCCGCCACCCGCCACAGCTCGCGGGCGCGGACGCGCGGGGGGAAGCGGCCGGCGAGCCTCGCGCGATCGATCAGCCAGTCCGGCTGCGGATAGCTGCCGACGAGCGTCGTGGGGAACAGCATGGCAGGAGGGTAGCAGCATCTGGTTCGCACGGCGGCCGTCTGGTAGCGTAACCGTCGATGGCCAGCGGGCCCGAGGCACCCGAGTCGGACGACCGGCGGCCCATCCGGCGGGCCGCGCAGAGCACGGTGGCGACGGCGTTCGCCGCGCAGGCGCGCGCCTACCCCGGACGCATCGCCGTGACCGACGGCGCGCGCGCGCTGACCTACGGCGAGCTCGACGAGCGGTCGCGGCGCGTGGCGAACGTCCTCGCCGCGCTCGGCGTGCGCCACGGCGATCGCGTCGCGGTGCTGGCGGAGAACCGCCCCGAGGTGCTCGAGCTGTTCCTCGCCGCCGCGCGCCTCGGCGCGATCGTCGCGTGCCAGAACGTCCGCCTCGCCGCCCCCGAGCTCGCGCATTGCCTGCGTATGGTGACGCCGACGGCGGCGCTCGCGTCGCCCCGGCACGCCGCCGCGCTCGGCGGCGACGCGATCGTCTTCGGCGACGACTACGAGCGCCGCCTCGCCGCGGCCTCCCCCGCGCACGAGCCCGCCGCCGTCGACCCCGAGGACCCCCTCCTCATCCTCTACACCAGCGGGACCACCGGGCTGCCCAAGGGGGCGACGATCGGCCATCGCGCCCAGATCGTGCGCAACCTGGTCGTCCGCGCCGAGTTCGGCGTCGCGCCCGAGGACACGTTCGTCGCCTGGTCGCCGCTCTACCACATGGGCGCCGTCGACTGCTCGATCGGGGCGCTGATGTCGGGCGGCAAGGTCGTCACCGTCGCCGGCTTCGACGCCGAGCGGCTCGCCGACCTCGTGGCGACCGAGGAGCTCGGCTGGCTCCTGCTCATGCCGGGGATGGTCGGGCGCTTCGCCGCCGAGCTCTTGCGCCGCGGCGCCAAGGCCCGCGGCGTCAAGGTCTGCGGCGTGATGGCGGACCTCGTTCCGCCGGCGGAGATCGCCGAGATCACGACGCTCCTCGGCGCGCCCTACGCCAACACGTTCGGGTCGACCGAGACCGGCTGTCCCCCCTGCTCGTCGAGCCTCATCCCCGTCGGCGTCGCGCCGACTCGCCTGTCCAAGCGCCAGAGCCCGTTCTGCGACATCCGCCTGGTCGATCTTCACGACGACGCCGACGACCGCGACGTCCCGGACGGCACGCCGGGCGAGCTCGCCATGCGCGGCCCGACGCTGTTCAGCGGCTACTGGCAGATGCCGGAGGTCAATCTGCGCGCCTTCCGCGGCGGGTGGTTCCACATGGGCGACGTGTTCGTGCGCAACCGCGACGGATCGCTCGATTTCGTCGATCGCGTGAAGTACCTCATCAAGAGCGGCGGCGAGAACGTCTACCCGGCGGAGATCGAGCGCGTGATGATGCAAGATCCGCGCGTCGCCGAGGTGGCGGTGGTGCGCGCCGCCGACCCCCGCTGGGGCGAGGTTCCGGTCGCCTTCGTCGCCCGGCGCGACGCGTCGCTCGGCGAGGCCGACCTCCACGCCCTGTGCCGCGCCCAGCTCGCCGGCTACAAGCAGCCCAGGCGCATCTGCTTCATCCCTTTCGAGGCGTTTCCGCGCAGCGCATCCGGTAAGATTCAGCGGCACGAGCTCGAAGCGCGTGTGCCCCGATGAGCTCGAAGACCGCGACCACGAGCATCTCGACGTCGACGCCCGACGACGTGTTCGTCCGGGACAGGAGCCTGCCGCGCGAGCTCATGGGCCACCTGACGTTCACGCAGATGATGCTGTTCCACGTGCTCGGGCGCATGCCCGGCGCCGCCGAGACCGCCGTCGTCGACGCGTGCCTGCTCGCGCTCATGGAGCACGGCATGACGCCGAGCGTCCTCGCGGCGCGCCTCGTCTACGGCAGCTCGCCCGAGGCGCTGCAGGCGGCCGTGGCCGCGGGCGTGCTCGGCGTGGGCAGCCGCTTCGTCGGCACGGTCGAGGAGTGCGCGGCGCTCCTCGAGCGCGTCGCCGCCGCCGCCGAGCCGGCGGCCGAGGCCGCCCGCATCGTCGACGAGCATCGCGCCCGCCGCGCGCCCATCCCGGGCTTCGGCCATCCGCTGCACGCCCCCGACGACCCCCGCGCGGTGCGGCTGGCCGCGCTCCAGCGCGAGCGCGGCGCGGCCGGCCCCCACCTCGGCGCCCTCGACGTCCTGTCGACGGCGGTCGACGCCGCGATGGGCCGCCACCTCACCGTCAACGCCACCGGCGCCGTCGCCGCCGCGCTGGGCGACTGCGGCGTGCCGGCGGCGATCATGCGCGGCTTCGCGCTGATCGCGCGCTGCGCCGGCCTCGTCGGTCACGTCCACGAAGAGCAACAGCGATCCGCCATGCGATCGATCTGGGAGGCGGCCGAGCGCGCCGTCCCCTACGACGGGATCGCGGGCCAACCCAAGGCAGGTGACGAACCATGAAGCTCTACATGCACCCCGTGTCGAACACGAGCCGCCCGGTCCGCCTGTTCATCGCCGAGAACAAGATCCCCTGCGACGAACAGATCATCGATCTGTTCACCGGCGAGCACTACAAAGAGCCCTACATCTCCCTCAACCCCAACCACATGGTGCCCTTGCTCGTGGACGGCGACCTCCGCCTCACCGAGAGCTCGGCCATCCTCAAGTACCTGGCGAGCAAGTTCGATCTGCCGAGCTACCCCAAGGAGCTCAAGAAGCGCGCCAAGGTCGACGAGGCCATGGACTGGTTCAACACCCAGTTCTATCGCGACTACGGCTACGGCTTGGCATACCCGCAGATGTACCCCCACCACAAGCGCCCGACCGACGCCGTCCAGGCGGGCACGATCGCGTGGGCCAAGGACCTCACCCAGGGCTGGTTCAAGCTCCTCGACGAGCACTGGATCGCCAACAAGCAGTACGTCTGCGGCGACACGATCACGATCGCGGACTACTTCGGCGCCTGTCTCGTGACGCTCGGCGAGGTCATCCGGTGCAACTTCGCCGCCTACCCGAACGTCGCGCGCTGGATCGGCAACATGAAGAAGCTCGACAGCTGGAGCCGCATCAACGAGGCGCACTACGGCTTCGCCAACTCGGTGAAGGAACAGTCGTTCCACGTCTTCTAGCCCGGGGGCGATCATGATCAAGGGACTGCACCACAGCGCCTACCGCTGCCGCGACTCCGAGGAGACGCGCCGGTTCTACGAGGGCTTCCTCGGCCTGCCCCTGGTGAACGTCATCGAGATCACCGAGACCAAGAGCGGCCGCGCCACGCACACGCTCCACTCGTTCTACGCCATGGACGACGGGTCGTGCCTCGCGTTCTTCGAGGCGCCCGACATGCCGTTCGAGTTCAAGCAGCAGCACGACTACGACCTCCACATCGCCGTCGAGGTGAGCCCGGCCGACCTGCGCCGGATGTACGACAAGGGCAAGCGGGCCGGCATCGACACGCGCGGCTTCGCCGACCACCAGTTCATCGAGTCGATCTACTTCCGCGATCCGAACGGGTACGTGATCGAGCTCACCGCCCGACGTGAGAACCACGACGACGCGATGGATCCCACGAAGAACGGCGCGCGGGGCACGCTCGACCGGTGGCAGACGGAAAAGACGGCGCGTTAGCGTGACCATGGCGCTCAAACTCGGGCGGCGCGCGGCCGGCGTGTGCGCGGGCCTCGCCTGCGCGGCGTACGCCGGGACGCTGCGCGCGGGCAACGAAGATTCGTTCCTCTTCGGCGATCGCGCGTCGCTCACGGCCGGCGCGACGGTGGCGTCGATCACTGATACCGCGGCGATCTGGTACAACCCGGCGGCGCTGGGGCAGAACCGGCGCGGGCGGCTGGAGCTCAGCGGCACGGCCTTCACCCTGCGCTGGCGCCCCATCCCGAACGGGCTGGCGCTCGACCTGCCGTCGTCGCGGCTCGAAAGCTCCATCGACAGCAAGGAGCTGTATGTCGTCCCGACGTCGCTGGCGGCCGTGCGCGAGATCGGCGACGACGTGAGCGTGGGCGTGGGTCTGTTCGTCACCGAGCAGGACCTGTTCAATTTCGAGCGCAGCTTGATGGCGAGCGACGGCACGGTCGACCTGGACGTCGCGGGCGCGCTGACCGGCACCGACATCCGCTACAACGCGGGACCGGCGATCGGATGGCAGGCGACGCCGAGATTGCGCGTCGGCGCGAGCATCTTCGGCGTCTATGAGCTCCGGCACGAGCTCCGCAAGCTGTTCGTCGACGCCCGCATCGCCGGCGCCTACGCGGCGACATTCTTCCAGCGCATCGTCGACGCCAGCGTCACGCGCATCGGCGCGGAGCTGGTCGTCGGAGCGCAGCTCGACGCGGGGGCGGGGTGGATGGTCGGGTTCGCGGCGCGATCGCCGCGCTTGGTGTTCCACGAGGGCGCGCAGACCGACAACTCGACCGCGTTGATATCGACCGGGCCGGGCGTCCCCACGGTGACGACGTCCACCGTGGACCATGCGCTGATCGGCGCCGCGGGCACCGGGTTCACCCGGCCTCCGCGCTTTGCGCTCGGCGCCGCGAAGCGGTTCGAGCCGATCGAGGTGTCGGCCGAGGTCGAGCTCCGCCCGCCCGCCTTCGAGGCGAAGCGCTTCGTGTGGAACGTGCGCGTGGGCGCGCTGTGGTCCGCCGGCCCGAACACCGAGCTCGGAGCCGGCGTTTTCACCGATCGCAGCGACGCGGGCGTCCCCGCGGCGTTTCCCGACAGTCGCGTCGACTACTACGGCCTCACGGCCGGCTGGAAGCAGCGCAATGTCCTGCGGCTGGAGTCCGGCGAGCACGCGGGCTCGCTGCAGTTCTCGACGACGATCGCCGTTCGCTACGCCTTGGGCACGGGCGAGTCGACGCGCATCCGCTTCGACTTCCGCGACACGGCGTCGAGCGGTCAGGTCGGACGCATTGCGGATGAGCGCGTCGACGTGACGTACCACGAGCTGTCGCTCTACCTCGGGACGGGTTTCGAGTTCTAGAAAGCTAGCCCTCGAAGTACGACGGGTGGCTCCCCCAGGTCGCCGGCCACTCGGCGAGCCGCTCCTCCTCGGCCCACGGCGTGAGCGCGAAGGGGAGGGCGCACTCGAGCTGGAACCACACCCCGATCCCCATGCGCACCGGGCGGTCGGCCTCGGCGTCGGTCTCCGCGCGGATGCGCGCCACCGCGCGACCGCTGACGCCGTGCGGGGTGAGGCAGGGCGTGACGAAGCAGCAGCCGGGCTGGAACGGGCCGTCCGCCGGCGCGTCCTCGCGCACGATGCCGTTCACCTCGGTGGTCGCGTTGCGATGAAAGAACGGCGGGCGGAACGTCCCCTCGGTCACGTCCCAGCGCGGCGGGAAGATGATGAGGTCGAGCGTGTTCGTGCCCGGCTCGTCCATGGGCGCGCTAAGGACGGTGAAGACCGACGGGTCGGGGTGATCGAAGCGGACCGCGCCGAGGGGCGAGAAATCGTCGAGGTCGTAGACGAACGGGACGTGATCTCCGTGCCAGGCGACGACGTCGAAGGGGGAGTGGTCCTGGCTCGTCTCGTGGAGCCGCCCGCCCAGCTTGCCGACGACGCGGAAGTCGGGGGCGAGCTTGTCCTCGTACCACGCCGCGGGCGCGCGGAAGTGGCGCGCGTCGGCGAGACCGTTCGCGCCGATGGGACCGCGCTCGGGCAGGCGGAAGCTTCGCCCGTGGGTCTCGGCGACGTAGCCGCGCGCGACGGCGCCGTGGAGGAAGACCGAGAACGCGATGCCGCGGGGGAGGAGCGCGATCTGCCCCGGGGCCACGTCGAGGGGGCCGAGCTCGGTCATGAGCGTCAAGGCGCCGAGCTCGGGCAGGAGCAGGAGATCGCCGTCGGCGTCGTAGAACGCGCGGCGCTCCATGTCGCGGTCGGCGGCGTAGCGGTGCACGGCGTAGCCGCGGCGCAGCGACGGGGAGCCGGCGCCGCCGAGCGTGACCATCCCGTCGACGAAGTCGCGGCGCTCGGCGTCGGGGAGGCGGAGCGGCGCGAACCCGGCGAGATTCGCCTCCGGCGCGCGGCCCTCGAACCCCGCGGCGAAGCGGGGGTGGGCGAGCGGCGCGAACGCCCGCCGCTGCGACGACGGCCGCACGCGGTAGAGCCAGGTGCGCGCATTGTCCTCGCGCCGTGCCGTGAACGCCGTGCCGTTCACCTGCTCGGCGTAGAGGCCGTGGGGCGGCAGGCGCGGGCTGTTCTGCCGCGCCGGCAGCGCGCCGGGGATCGCCTCCGAGGCGAGCGAGTTGCCGAATCCCGTCGGTCCCGCCGGCGCCTTCTCGCCGCGGATGATCTCGCGCGCGCGCAGGCGCTGCCGCGTCGAGATGTCGTGGCGCTCGCCCGGGCAGTCGATGGCGTCGACCGCGGCGCCGGCGGCGCGAAACCACCGCGCGGTCGCGTCGAGGTGCGCGCGGTTCGCGTACGGGTCGGCCAGGGCCGCGCCGACGAGGACGGGGAGCCCGGCGTGCGTGCCGGCGACCGCGGGCGCCCACTCGCCGGGCGTGCCGATGCGCGAGCCGGCGGCCGCCACGACCGCGGTCAGCCCGCCCGGCCGGCGCGCGGCGTACTCCAGCGCCAGGCACGCGCCCTGCGAGAAGCCGGCGAGGATCGCGGGCCGGCCGAGCGCGCCCAGGCCCGCTTCCACTTGCGCCAGCGCGCGCGCCACCTCGGCGTCCGACCCCGCGCCCGGCTCGCTGGCGCGGATGGCGTACCAGCGCGTGCCGGCGGTGCGCAGGCCGACGATCGCGGTGTCCGCGTCGTGGCCGGCGATCTCCGAGAACCGGCGCACGATGCCGCCCGCCTCGGCGCCCCGACCGTGCAGGGCCACGACGACCCGGCGGGCGCGCTCGGGGCGCGGCCCGGCGAG
>DATFWE010000195.1:0-44623 GCA_035259575.1 Haliangiales bacterium | reverse complement strand
CGCGCCGTCCTGCCGCGAACGCCGGCGTCGCGCGGAACGCGTCGAAGGCGATGGTCGCGCCGCCGATCTCCGCGAGGTTCTCGGGCAGGTTCCTGGCGCCGTCGATGTGCAGGGCGGGCGCAACCGCATAGGCGTTGAACTGCCCGACGAGTACGCCGCTCATGTCCTCGAACTTGCGCGCGTCCGCCTCGGTCCACCAGTCGCGCGACACGCCGCGCTCGTCGAACAGGCGGCCGACGGAGTCGAAGGCATGCGTGATCTCGTGGCCGATGGTCGCACCGATGATGCCATAGAGGTACGCGGGGTCCGGGTCGTCCGGGTCGAATCCGGGCAGGTAGAGAAAGCCCGCGGTCAGGAGGAACGCGTTCCGCCCCACGCTGTAGGTGGCCATCCAGTCCTGGGCGTGCACGCCCTGCCAGTCGCGTGGATCGGTGGGCGCGGCCAGCTTGGCAAGCTCGCGATCGAAGCCGAGCTCACGCGCCGCCAGCAAGTTGCCCACGAAGTCGACGGGCGACGCGTGGAGGGCGTCGAAGCTGAGGTGGACCTCGGGCTCGACGAGCATGAACCGCAAGCGATCGAGCTTCTCCAGCGCGACGCGGCGCGTCGGCTCGCTCATCCATGTGGAGGCCGCCAGTCGATCGCGGTAGGTGGCCTTGATGTGCTCGGCCATGTCCCTCACCTGCGCGACCAGGCGCGGCGGGACATGGCGGGCGACATAGCGGCGTCCGAGCAGATCGCCGGCGTCCGCGTTGATCGCGCGAAGGACGACGTTTCGCCAGGGGCGCCGGACCTCGACGCCGCGGAGCGCCTGATCGAAACAGCGGAAGTGGGCGGCGCGCAGCTCCGACCCGAGGTACGGCGCGAAGGCCTGCACGAGGCGGGCGCGCAGGTATGCCTTCCAGTCGTCGAGCGAGCGCTCGTGGAGCAGCCGCTCGACCTGGCGGAAGTACGCCGTATGGTAGGTCGCGATCGACGCCACGCCGGGGGCGCCGAGACGATCGTGGAACCGGGCCCAGTCCACCGACGGCGCGAGCGCCGCCAGCTCGGCGAGCGAGTGACGTGCGAACGAGTGGGCCACATCCCAGTCCTGGAACGGGAGCGACGCCTCGGCGAGCGCGTGCTCCAGCGCCACGACCGCGGCCGCCTCGCGTCGGGCGCGTTCGGGGGTGTCCCCCAGCAGGACGAAACTGTCGTGCAGATACCGTTCGTAGGCAGCCCGCGCGGCGATGCTCGCCGGATCGGTGAGAAGGTAGAACGAGCGGTCGGGAAGGCCGAGCCCGCCCTGCAGCATCCACAGGAGCTGCCGGCCGCGCTCCTTGTCATCCGTGCCCACGCCGATGTCGAACGCCGCGGCGACGGAGATCCGCCGGAGCCGCGCGACCTCATCGAAGAGCCCGGCCACGTCGGTCACCGCGTCGATGGCGGCCAACCTCGGACCGACCGCCGCTACCTCCGCCGCCGGCGCATGCTCGGCCAGGAGCCCGCTCCGCCACAGGTCGCGCAGCACCTGCGCGTCGTGATCGCCGGCGGCGGGAAGCTCGTCGAGGAGGGCGAACAGCCGGTCGGCGAGCGCGTCGTGGATCTGCGTCATGAAGCCGACGGCCGCGCGATCGCCGGGGATCGCCAGCCCGCGCCGATACCCGCCCGTGGCGTAGTCGTAGAACGACCGGCGTGGATCGACCGAGGCGTCCACGGCGCGCGCGAGGAAATCGGCCGCCGCAACCGGGCGGGACGGCACGGGGTGGGCGCACGCCGTCGCCCAGACGACGACCCACGCGGCGAACGCCGGCCGCGTGCGATGATTCCGCACCGTCATGGAGCCCGGAGCGTATTCTAACGCCGCGCTGGGGCGAGCAACTACGGCAAGGGGTCGTGAACGTACTCGGCACCGACGTGTACGGGCGAACCGGCAACTGAGACTTGACACCCGCCCCGTATTCAATTAATCTATTGAATACTAGAATGCCGCCCGCGTCGCCAACCACTCGTCCCCTCAAGGACGCCGCGTACCAGCAGCTCGCCCGCATCGGCAAGGCGCTCGCCAGCCCCAAGCGGCTGGAGCTGCTCGAGCTGCTGTGCCAGAGCCCGCGCACCGTCGAGGAGCTGGCGGCGCTCGCCGACCTGTCTGTGGCCAACGCGTCGCAGCACCTTCAGGTCCTCCGCGCGGCCCGGCTCGTCGAGGCGGAGAAGCGCGGCCTGCACGTCAGCTACCGCATCGGCCACGACGAAGTGCGCGGTTTCGTGCATCAGGTTCGTCTTCTGGCCGAGGCGCGCTTCGCGGAGCTGAGGGAGGTCACGAGCGAGTTCTTCGCCCGGCGGGACGCCGGCGAGGGCGTCGGCATCGATGAGCTGCTGCGGCGCGTCCGCGCGGGCGAGGCCGTGCTCCTCGACGTTCGCCCGGCCGAGGAATACCGCGCGGGCCACATCCCCGGCGCGATCTCGATCCCGCTCCCCGAGCTGAAGAGCCGGCTCGGCGAGCTCCCCCGCCGCCGCGAGATCGTCGCCTACTGTCGGGGACCCTTCTGCGTCATGGCGGCCGACGCGGTGGCCGTGCTGCGCCAGCGGGGGTACCGCGCCGGCCGCGCGAACGCCGGCGTGCTCGACTGGCAGGCGCGCGGATGGCGCCTGGACATCGACCGGGAGGGTTCGCCGTGATCTTCAAGCCGTACTATTACTTCGACACCGGGTGCGCCGCCTACCTGTTCGGCTGCGGGAGCCTCGGCAAGTGCGCCGTCGTCGACCCGCAGGAACGCGACGTCGCCGCGTACGAGGCGTTCGCGGCCGAAAAGGGGATGGCCATCACCCACGTCATCGACACGCACGTGCACGCGGACCACATCTCCGGCGGGCCCGCGCTCGCGCGGCGCACCGGCGCGCGCTACTGCCTGCACGCTTCGGCGCGCGTCGACGTGCCGTTCTCGGCGCTGGTGGACGGTGAGGAGATCCAGCTCGGCAACACGCGCGTTCACGTGCTGCACACGCCCGGGCACACCCCCGAGTCGGTGTGCCTGGTCGTGAGCGATCTGCGCCGCGGCCCCGATCCGTGGTTCGTGCTGACGGGCGACACCCTGTTCACCGGCGCGGTGGGGCGCCCCGACCTGCCCGGGCACGCCCGCGAGAGCGCGGCCGCGCTCTACGACAGCCTGCACGCCAAGCTCCTGGGGCTTCCGCCGGACCTCGAGGTGTATCCCGCCCACTTCGCCGGGTCGGCGTGCGGCGCGGGACTGAGCGGCAAACCATCGTCGACGATCGCGTTCGAGCGGCGCTGGAACCCGCTGCTGGCGCTCGACCGCGAGGCGTTCGTCGACGCGGTCGCTCGGCCCATGGCCCGGCCTCCGGGGATGGACGAGGTCCTGCGCGTCAACCGCGGCGGGGCCGCGTCGGGCTGATCCGTGGCCGCGCCCCCCGCCTCAATCCGCCTCGGCATCCGGGAGAACCTGGGCCAGTTCGCCCTCCTCGTCCTGGTCAACGGCTGCGTCGGCGCCATGATCGGCATGGAGCGCAGCATCCTGCCCGCGATCGCCGTGGACGAGCTCGGGCTGTCGGCGCGCTCCGCCGTGCTGTCGTTCATCGTCGCCTTCGGCGTCAGCAAGGCGATCACCAACTACCTCGCCGGCCGGCTCTCCGAGGGCGCGAGCCGCAAGAACGTGCTGGTGGCCGGCTGGCTGATCGCGCTGCCGGTGCCGTTTCTGTTGATGTGGGCGCCGTCCTGGACGTGGGTGTTGGCCGCGAACGTGCTCCTCGGCATCAGCCAGGGTCTCACCTGGTCGACGACGGTCATCATGAAGATCGACCTCGCCGGACCCGCGCGGCGCGGGCTCGCGATGGGGTTGAACGAGTTCGCCGGTTACCTGGCGCTCGCCCTGTCGGCGTATGCGACGGGATGGATCGCGACGCGCTACGGGCTCCGGCCGCAGCCGTTCTACCTCGGCGTGGGGGTCGCGGCCGCAGGCCTCGCGCTGTCCGCCTTCGCGGTGCGCGACACCGGCGGCCACGCCGCGAGCGAGGCGAAGCTCGTCGGCGCCGCGGCGACGCCGCCCAGCCAGAGCCAGGTGTTCTGGCGCACCACCGTCGGCGATCGCGACCTGTCGTCCGTGACGCAGGCGGGGCTCGTGAACAACCTGAACGACGGGATGGCGTGGGGTCTATTCCCCCTCGTGTTCGCGGCGGCGGGCCTGGACCTTGCGCACATCGGCATCCTCGCCGCCATCTACCCGGCGACCTGGAGCGTGGGCCAGCTCGTCACCGGGCCGCTCTCCGACCGCATGGGCCGCAAGTGGATGATTGCCGCGGGGATGTGGGTGCAGGCGGCCGGCATCGTCCTCGTGACCGTCGGCGGCCGGTTCGTCACGTTCGCCGCCGGGGGCGTGCTCCTCGGGGTGGGCACGGCGATGGTCTACCCGACGCTGCTGGCGGCGATCGGCGACGTCGCCGATCCGACCTGGCGGGCCTCGGCGGTCGGCGTCTATCGCCTGTGGCGCGATGCCGGCTACGCCCTCGGCGCGGTGCTCGCGGGCGCGGTCGCCGACGCGGTCGGCGTGTCCGCGGCCGGTTGGGTCGTCGCGGCCGTGACGTTCGGCTCGGGGACGATCGCCGCCGCGCGCATGCGCGAGACGCTTCCTCGGGCGGCTCAGCGCCGCCGGGACACGATGCCCCCGACGAGCACCTCCACGACCGTGCGCCGCGCGACCTCGACGTCGATCCTCGGCTCCGGCCCCGGCGGGGCGGGGTCGCGGTAGATGTGGCGCGCGAACAGGGTCACGGTCTCGAGGATCATGCGCGCGGTCACGGCGGGGTCCGTCCGGCGGTACTGCCCTGCGGCGATGCGCCGGGTGAGCAGCCCGGCCAGGCGATCGACGATGTTCCGCCGTACCCTGCCGTAGAAGGCGGCCGCGAGCTCGGGGACGTCCTGGGCGCTCCGTTCGAGCACGTCCGCCGCGTCCCGCGTTTCGAACGTCCGCCGGAATAGCTCGTCGATGACGCCGGCGAGCTCCGCGCGCGCATCCGCGGCGCGACGCCGCCGCAGCGCCGCGGCGAGCCGGGGCAGCGCGAAGTTGGCCGCGACCGCGTCCTCCATGCGACGGGCGAGCTCGTCGGCGCTGGGGCTGGCGACGGGGAAGGCTTCCGTCCGGGGGAGCTCCGCGCCGAGGCCGCGGTCGAGGAGCAGGCGGAACAGCGCCTCCTTGCTCTCGACGTAGTTGTAGAGCGTGCCCTGCGACACCCTCGCTTCGGCGGCCACGTCGGACATCTTGGCCCGCTCGAGGCCGTGGCGGGCGAAGACGCGCATCGCCGCCGCGAGGATGTCGGCCAGACGGTGGGGCGGGCGGGCGCGCGCCATGCGCCCGTCAGGGTACCAGGGATGCGCGAATGTTACTAGACTGACTGACTCAGTCATTTATTATATACCACCCATGAAGGATCACATGCAGGAACCATCGTGTCGTTTGCGTCGGCTCCGCGCCGGCGACCTCGTGCCGCTCGCGGGATTCGTGGTCCCGACGGTCCTCATCGGCTACGGCGTGGTCATCCCGCGCAGCTGCATCGCGGGTGTCAACGAGCTCACCCTGGGCTTCGCCACGGCGATCGCCGGCGCCTGCGTGAGCTACATCATCGGCGTGCGCCGGGCGCTGGGTCGCTGATGCGGCGCCCGGCGTTCATCGCCCGGCAGGCGGGCCATCCGACGGGGGTTTTGGGAGGTCTGCTCCTCCGGATCATGGCGCGCGAGACGCGGGGCTTGAACCATGAGGTCCTGGCGGCGCTCGGCGCCGCCGACGGCGAGCGCATCCTCGAGGTGGGTTTCGGCCACGGCCGGACCCTGGCGGAGGCCGCCGGCGCCGCCCCGCGCGCCGCGTTCGCCGGAATCGACGCCTCGGCCAAGGCCGCGCGGGTGGCCGCGCGGCGCTGCCGCGACGCGATCGCGCGCGGCCGCATCGACCTGCGCGTGGGCGACAGCGCGGCGCTGCCCTGGCCGGGCGGGGCCTTCGACAAGGCGTTCTCCGTCCACACCCTGTATTTCTGGCAGGAACCGCGACGAGATCTGGGGGAGCTGCGCCGCGTGCTGGCGCCGGGAGGTCTGGTCGTGCTGGGCTTCCGCGAGCGGTCGGACGCTGCGGTCGCCACGTTCCCCGGCTATCGCTTCTACACCGCCGAGCAGCTGGCGGAGCTCCTCGCCGCCGCGGGGTTCCACGACCTCGCCGTGCGCCCCGTCTCCGGCGACCTGCGGGTCGCGCGGGCGCGGACGGCCCGTTGACAAGCTTCAGGCCCAGACGCCCCGCTGTCCGCGCAGCGCCGAAGCCAGCCGATCGGCGACGAGCCGCACGGCGTCCGGCGCGCGCCGCGATCCCGCGACGAAGAGCCACACGGGGATCCCGTCGTCGACCCTCTCGATCAGCTCCAGCCGGGGGTCGTCGAGGCCGAGGAAGGCCGGCAAGACGGCCCGGCCGAGACCGGCCGCGCACGCGTCCCGCGTCGCGAGGATCCGGTCGCACTCGATCGGGCCGGGACCGTCCTTAGGGACGGCGCGCAGCCAGCGGGTGGTGGCGCGGCCGCGCAGCTCCCCGGCGGGGAACACCCATCCGGGATCGGTGGCCTGGGCCCTCGGCCGAAACACCGCGACGGCCAGCACGCCGAGCCGCCGGCCGCGCCAAGAGCGCAGCGGCGCGCCCGTCGGCCGCAGGGCCAGATCCGTCCTGCCCGGCTCCAGATCGCGCTGTTCGTCGCTGACGACCACGCGGATCCGCGCCGAGATCTCGGCGCGCGCCAGCGCCCGGAACAGCAGCACGGCCAGGACGTCGTTGGTCGTGATCACCACCTCGGCGGCGCGCCGTGCGCGCCGCTCGGCGAGCGTCGCATCGACGCGCCGCGCGGCAACCGCCATGTCGGCGGCGTGCCGCTCGATGTCGCGCGCCAGCGCCGTCGCCGCCAGCCGCCGCCCGCGCACGAACAAGGTCTCGCCCACGTCTTCCTCGATGGCCGCGATGCGCCGCGAGATCGAGGAGTGCCGGACGCCGAGCTCCCGGGCGGCAGCCAGAAAGCTGCCGGTGCGAACCACGGCGGCCACGGTGGCGATGTCTGCCCAGCGCATGTTCCTCAGCTTCGGCCTTCATGTGCATATGCGCAAGCTCAATGTGCACGATTGCGCATAGCGCTCGAGGCGCCCGAACGCTACTTGGAAAAGGCGCGCTCGACGCGTGAGGAGGTGACACCATGACGAAGATCCAATCCATCCTGTTTCTCGCGTTTCCCTCCGTCGGTGAGCAGGACCTGCTCGCGCCCTGGGAGCTGCTGCGGATGGTCGCCTGGGGGAAGAGCCGGCGCGGCGAGATCCTCGAGGTGACGCTCGGCACGTTCGAGCAGAGCGACGTCGTCACCACCCAGATGGACGCCAAGCTGACGGTCGATCGGAGGCTCTCGCCGACCGATCGCTTCGACCTGGTCTACGTCCCGGGTGGGATCGGCGCCGGCGCGCTGTCGCAGGACCCGGTCGTGCTCCAGTTCCTGCGCGACCATCGGACCGAGGGCCGCTGGGTCGCCGCCAATTGCGCCGGGCTGGGGGTGCTGCACCGCGCCGGCGTCCTCGACGGCACCGACGTCACGGCCCCGGCCACCCTCGCGCGCCGGCTGCCCCACGAAGGCACCCGCGTCGTCCGGCCGCGCCGCGCGTGGAAGATCGATCCCGAGCGCAAGGTGTTCAGCGCCGGCGGCGCGGCGACGGTGCATCCGAGCACGATCGCCCTCGTCGCCCACCTCTTCGGCGAGGCCGAGGGGCGCGAGCTCGCCGCGGGCTGGGACACGCTGGCGCTCCACGGCGAGGCGCTGTTCTCGCTTGAAGGTCCCGTCATGGCGGACCAGCCGACCGACGCCAAGCTGCAGGACGCGTGGGAAGACGTCTTCCTGCCGGCGACCTGCGCGACCGTCGGCCGGGCTTGCGCCGTATAGTGGGCGGATGAACGCCGCCCTCCCCCTCCTGGCCTGCGCGGCGGCCTCCGCGCCCGGCGCCGCCGTCCGTCCGAGCGAGGTGAGGGCGGGATGGTCGTCGGCGAGCAGCGGCTCGCGGCGTGGGCGCGACCGGACGGCACGCTCGAGGCGATCGGCGAGCAGCGGCCCGACCAGGGGCCGCCGACGCGCGTGGAGGTCGAGCTCGGCGCCGGCGACGTGGGCCGGCGGCTGCGCGTCTTCCGCGACGACGTCACCACGAAGCGGGTCGACGTCACGCTCGTGCGCGCCGGCGGCCTGGCCCGCGCCACCGGCGCGCTCGGCGAGCTGGACGAGACCGAGACCGTCGCCCTCGACGAGCCGATCGGCGACGACGAGATCCTGACCGGCCCCGGGCTGGCGTCCGACCTGGGGTACCTGCGCCGCCTCGCGTCGCTCGGTGTCCCCGTCGGCGGGGCGGTGGGGTCGGACTCCGCCGTCCGGGACGAGTAGCGCTGGCCCAGGAGAATCGTCGCGCATGGTCCTTGCGGGCGTCGCGGCGCGGTGGCACGGGAAGGACACATGGTCCGGATCGAAGAGACGCAGGGCGACCTCCTCATCAGCACCGATCCCTCGCGGCTGGAGCTCGACCGGGTTCACGAGTACCTCAGCAAACGCTCCTACTGGGCGCGGGGCATCCCCAAGGAGGTGCTCGTGCGCGCGGTCGAGAACTCGATCTGCGCGGGGGTGTATCGGGGGACGCGACAGGCAGCGTTCGCGCGGGTCGTGAGCGACGTGGCGACGTTCGCCTACCTCTGCGATGTCTTCGTCTTCGAGGAGTTCCGCGGGCGGGCGATCGGCAAGCGGATCGTCTCGTGGCTGCAGAATCTGCCGGTCTTCGACGGCGTGCGGCGCTGGTCCCTGTTCACGCTCGACGCGCACGGCCTCTACGAGCAGTCGGGCTGGCGCCGGCTCGGGCACCCGGAGCGAGCGATGGAGATCCTCCGGCCCTACGAGGTGACGCCATGAACGGGGCGAAGCTTTTCGTCGTCGACTGATCTATTGTCTTCCCCCATGGCGGATCTCGATGCCGCGCTGGACGCGTTCTACGCCGGCGATGCCGAGACGCTCGAACGCTTGCTCCGCGCCGACCCCTCGCTCGTGCGCGCGCGCGTCGCGTCCGATGCGGGGCACTATTGCGGCTACTTCTACCAGGCGACGCTGCTCCATCACGTGGCGGGAAACCCGAGCATCCGGCCGCTCCCCGCCGCCACGCCGGAGCTCGCCCGCCTCATCCTCGACCTCGGTGCCGAGGTGGACGCCGACACCAAGCCGGGCCCGGCGCAGCCGCGCGACTTCGGCTGGAGCACGCTCGGCCTCGCGGCGACCAGCCTGGACGCGCGCACCGCCGGCCACCAGATGCTGTTGCTCGAGCTGCTGCTCGCGCGCGGCGCCGACATCGACTTCCGCAACGGCGGGCCCCTCGTCGGCGCGATCTACTACGGCGAGCACGACGCGGCGCGCTTCCTCGTGGCCCGCGGCGCGCGTTGCGACCTCGTGTCCGCGGCGGGGCTGGGCGACATCGATCGCATGGCGCGGTTCGTGCGCGAGGACGGCAGCCTCGCGCCGGACGCCCACTCGCTCGTGCACTACGGCCAGGTGCACGAGCGGCCCACGTCGCGCGCCGACATCCTGGGACTGGCGCTCATCTTCGCATCCATGACCGGCCACCGCGACGCGGCGGCGTGGCTGCTCGATCGCGGCGCCTCGGCGACCGCGCGGCCGCCCTTCGATCACGCGGCGACGCCCCTTCACTGGGCGGCGCTGCGCGGGCACGCGGAGGTCGTGTCGCTCCTTCTCGACCGCGGCGCGGACCGCGGGATCCGCGACGCGACGTACTCCGCCACGCCCCAGGGTTGGGCGGCGCACGAAGGGCACACGGCGCTGGCCGCGCGCCTGGCCCCGTAGCGATCGGGGCTTGCGCGGGCGCGGGCGATCCCTTATAGTGAACTACATGGTTCAGTATTCGGCGCAGCTCGACGCGGCGTTCGGGGCCCTCGCGGACGCCACGCGTCGCGGCATCCTCGAGCGGCTCGGGCGCGGCGATGCGTCGATCACCGAGCTCGCGGGCGCGTTCGACATGACGCTGACCGGCATGAGGAAGCACGTCACCGTGCTCGAGGACGTGAAGCTCGTGACCACCGAGAAGCGCGGGCGCGTGCGGACGTGCCGCCTCGGGCCGCGCCGCCTCGACGACGAGGGCGCGTGGATCGCGAGCTACCGCCGCATGCTCGAGGAGCGGCTCGACCAACTCGGCGCGTTCTTGGAGCGCCCCAAGCCACGAAAGGACGACACATGACGACGACCAGGAAAGCGACGATCGCGACGCCGAGCGAGCGCGAGATCCACACCGAACGCATCTTCGATGCGCCCCGCGACCGCGTGTGGCGAGCGCTGACGGACCCGGCGCAGATCGCGCAATGGTGGGGTCGCGGCAACAAGCTGGTGATCGAGAAGCTCGACGTGCGGCGCGGGGGGCACTGGCGATTCGTCGAGCACGCGCCGGAGGGCACGCACGGCTTCGAGGGCCGGTATCGCGAGGTCGATCCGCCGAACCGCGTGGTGCAGACATTCGAGTGGGACGGCATGCCCGGCCACGTCATCGTCGAGACGATGACGCTCGAGGATCTCGGCGACGGCCGCACCAAGCTCGTCACGCTGTCGCTGTTCCACACGACCGAGGAGCGCGACGGCATGCTCCAGTCGGGCATGGAGGACGGGATGAACGAGAGCTACGCGGCGCTCGACCGCCTGCTCGGTCAGCCCGAGACGACGGCGAAGCCGCCGGCGAGCGTACGCAAGGTCGCGTTCACCATGTACCCGGTCACCGACGTGGCGCGGGCGCGTGCGTTCTACGAGCAGACGCTCGGGCTCGCGGTCGGCATGGCGGGCGGCCGCGAGGGCAAGTACTGGATCGAGTACGACCTGCCGGGCGGAGGCTGCCTCGCCCTGACCAACACGACCGGCGATCAGCCGAGCGCGGCGGCGGGCGGCACGGTCGCGCTCGAGGTCAGCGACCTGCCGAGCATGATGGATCGCCTGAAGACCCAGGGCGTGACGTTCAAGTCGGACATCATCAAGGGCCCCCACTGCCGGATGGCGGTGTGCCTCGACTCGGAAGGCAACTCGCTGTTGCTGCACCAGGTGGATCGCAAGCCGAGTTAGGAACCGCCTGGGCTACGGCAACAACGCGATCCACGAGGTCGCGGTTCGGATCGCTTGACGCGGCGAATCGATTCGCGGAATGCGAACTCGATCGCCTGTTGGCGCATGTCGGCCGTGTTTATAAGTAGCCGGAATCACTCGTAATTGCTGCGGCACGATCCCTGCTACCTCCCCGCGGCATGAAGCCCATTCGCAACCTCGCCGAGCTGGCGCGGCGCCTGGGGGAGGCTCGCATCTTCGCCCCGCTGTCCGACGATGGGACGCTCCTGCGGTTCGCGACGCGCTTCGGCGCCGACGCGCCCATGGTCGTCCACTGGGAGCCGGGCGCGTGGCTCATCCGGTTGGCGCAGATCCTGCCGGTCTCCGCCGCCGACGCGCGCGCGATCGCGGGCGCCGAAGCGCTCCTGCGCCTGCATCGCGAGAGCGACCTCGTGCGCGTGGTCCACGACGACGACGACGATACCGTGCTGCTGCGCACGCAGGTCTACGCCACGGCGGACGGCCTCGACTACGACACCTTCGAGCGCGTCGTCGCCGCGAGCGTCGACGAAGCCGACCAGTGCCTGGCGCTGCTCGGGGCCGCGCCCCAGCACACCGACGCCTTCGCCTACTACGCCGACTGACAGGAGACGACGATGGAGCTATCCGAGAACAAGCAGACGGAGAAGAAGAAGTTCGTCACGGGCATGCGCTCGATCTTCGAGAGCGAGGGCACCCCGCAGGTCAAGCGCAACTTCAACATCAACAAGAGGACCGCGCCCAAGAAGGAAGAGGAGGCCAAGGAGACCCCGACCAAGACGACATACAACTTCAGGGTCCCCAAGAAGAAGACGTCGACGAAGGCGAGGGTCGATCGCCACGAGGTGGGCGAGCTCGTCGCGCTCTCCGACGGCGCGCGCGTCCGCGTGACGGGCATCGAGCCCAACGAGTCCGACCCGCACCGCGACCGCCTCACCGTGTTCGACGGCAAGCGCGAGCGCACGATCGTCTCGGCCGAGGTCACGAGCCGCGTGTCCGACGGCACGCCGCTCATGCACGTGCCCGAGCGCAAGCTCGAGCCCCGCCAGGCCGAGTGGGACAAGGACAAGACCTACATCGACAACCGCGAGCAGATGGACCGCTTCAAGCTCAAGGTCCAGCACGGCGAGAAGTTCGACCAGATCCCCGACGACGATCTGTCGCAGATCCCCGACGACGTGCGCTTCGGGCAGGACACGTTCTTCGATCCGAATCTCCACCGCGGCACCCGCGGCCCCAAGGAGACGCACGTCACCGAGGAGACGGGCGAGGAGGGGGAAAAGATCCTCCACAGCTCGGGCCCGTATCACACCGAGGCGCTCGAAGGGCCGCAGGCGGAAGGCTGCCTCGGGATCAAGCGCGCGCAGTGGCCGAACAAGCAGGGCTTCACGCTCGTCATCCAGAACCACCACTGGGGCGACGCGATCAAGACGATCGATCGCTGCACGCTGCACCTCATGGCGCAGCCCGACGGCTGCTACCTGCCCATCAAGATGCCGATCATCGACATCAAAGGGCAGAACCACGCCGAGACGATCATCAACATCAGCTTCGCCGACCTGCAGCAGGCGCTCGACGTCTACAAGTTCCACGTGGGCTACGACCTCACGCTGTTCGTGCGCGCGCAGTTCAAGTCGGCGTCGAACACGCAGACCGACGGCCACCAGATGACCGCCGGCTTTCAGATCCCCTGCGACTTCGCAGGCGGCACCAAGCGCGGCGCCATGGACTTCGGCAAGGAGGTGCCGATCAACCTGCCGCCGAAGGGTCAGGAGCGCGTGCCGAGCTATCTCAAGCAGAAGCACCGGAACGTGCAGCAGAAGCCGATCCCCGACCCGCGCAACAAGGACAAGCAGCTGCCGCCCGAGATGAGCTCGTCCATGGAGACCGAGGCGGAGTTCACGCTGCCGGGCGGCGAGCAGCTCGCCGAGAGCAAGGACAAGCTCATCGCCGCGATCGGCAAGTTTTGCGGCTACGCCAACGGCGCGCCGCTCGGCGAGGCGTGGGGCGACAGCTGGAAAGGCTGGCACGTCGAGGTCGGCGACAAGTACTTTGACCAGAAGGACGAGGAGGTCACCCAGGATCACCCGTTCTACGAGCAGTACGCCAAGGGCAAGGACGGCGTGTCCAAGCCCGCGGGCAAGCCGGGCATGCTGACCGACACGTACTACGACACCGAGGACTGCGACATCCTCAGCGCCGGCGGCTCGCTGCGCGTGCGCGAGAACTTCCGCCGCAAGGACCTGCTCAACGTCAAGGGCGCGAGCGTCCACGGCCCCGACGACCAGTCGACGGTGCGCTTCTGCTCCAACCTCACGCTCGAGGAAGGGGAGTCGCAGCGCCTGCGCGACGGCACGGGGCGCGACGAGCTCGGCAACCTCCTGAACGACGAGGACAGCGGGCCGCTGCACAAGGCGCTCGGGTCGGTGCTCGACCCCAAGGGCGAGAAGAAGGACAAGCTGCTCGACAAGCCGCTGCGGCCGGTGATGCAGGTGAAGTCGGAGCGCCACCGCTTCCGCGTCGAGTATGGCGAGCAGGCCATCCCCAACGTCGAGGTGAGCTTCGATCTATCGACGGGGCAGCTCCTGGACGAGCGCGGCACGCCGGTCGGCGAGAAGAAGGAAGTCTGCGGGTTCGAGATCGGGCTCGCGCACCTCGGCGCGGGCGGCGGCGACACGGGCGGCGAGAGCGTGGGCGACGGCGACGGCAAGGGCGGGGAACAGGACGACCACGTCCCGCAGCTCGACAATGACGAGCCGACGGTCGGCGATCTGAAGTCGCCTTCCAAGCAGGAGGAGGGCTCCCCCGGCGACGGGCACAAGGCCAAGGTGGAGAGCACCCCCGAGGCGCCGATCATGCAGGGGGTCGAGCGCCTGCACGACGTGCACGACCTCCGCCACCCGAGCCTGCAGGACAAGAAGAGCGGGCGCAACCGGGCGTTCCTCAACGTGCGCGACGAGGTGATCGACCGCTGCTTCAAGGGCACGAAGCTGTCGCTCGGCGGTTTCAAGGCGAATCTGCTCATGGCGCAGTTCGGCAAGGGCACCAAGCAGGTGCAGCAGAACGACGAGCTGAAGAGCCCGAAGGGGTGGACCGACATGCGCCGCGACGTGTCGCAGATCCCGGCGCGCAAGAACGACTGACCTGCTCGCCCATCGGCTCGATCGATCCGACCTGGATCGTTTCGCCCACCGCGAACGCACCAAGCCTGCGAGCTCACTCGCAAACAGTCGTGGCACCGCAGTTGCTCGTCACGGGGTCATACCGGAGGGCGACGCGACGCCCGAAATGGAGGAGGCATGTCCCTGGATTACTCCGACGACGAGAGCGAAGAGGGCAATTGGGGTCAGGACACGGGGTACGGCGACTACGACTCCGGGTCGGCCTGGGACGGTGGCGGCGACGGCGCGGCGGACTGGGATGGAGGCGCCTCGAGCGCCTACGACATGGGCGCCGCGACGGGCGACGGAGCCTCGCCGTACGGCGACATGTTCAATGGCCCGCTGATGACCGGGATGGCGATGGGCGCCGAGCCGCCCGAGCTGACGCCCGAGAATCCCGAGATCCCCGAGGGGATCGGGCAGGAGTACACCGTCGATCCCGAGCTCGAGGAGCTCGCGGCGAAGGTGGCCCGGGGTGAGATGACGGCGGAGGAAGCGGCGGCGGCGCGCGCGGGTGCGGGCGCGGCGGCCGAGTCCGGCGGCATCCTCTCGTCCGTCTCGAGTCTGCTGACCACGATCGGCAGCACGTTCGTGAACTTCATCCCGCCGATGCCGAGCTGGCTGTTCCGGGGAGGTCGCGAGGAGGCGTAGCCTGCTGGACCGCGAATGGTGACCCACCGATTACAGGACTCAAGCTGGTGTGACAGGTGGACGGAACGGTGGGACGGGGTCGGGACAGCCGACCTACTGGGGACCGGTAGGGTCGCACTGCGCCCCCGCGCACGTCGCGAGGTTGTTCGTGCCGACAAGACAACCGCCGCTGAGCCCACCGGCGGCGGCCTTCAACGACCTGTCGGACAGAACCTTCAGAGTCTCCCTCGCCAGAACGAGTTTGCGCGCCGCCTTCTTCATCTCCCAACCTCCACAAATCGCCAGGATATGCAGGTTGCGGGCCGAAATCAATCGTCGTGTCACGG
This sequence comes from Haliangiales bacterium, assembly GCA_035259575.1. Taxonomy (GTDB): domain Bacteria; phylum Myxococcota_A; class Polyangia; order Haliangiales; family SHYZ01; genus DATFWE01. The sequence goes on along the minus strand of DATFWE010000195.1, from coordinate 29,328 downwards.
CGCGCACGCGGTCGCCGCCAGGGTGGGGAGCTGTCCGTCGAGAGAGTGCGTCGGTACCCGGCACGCCGCGAGCGCCAGCACCTCCGGCGCGGGACGCGTCTCGAGCCGGGTGTCCCACACCCTGACCTCATCGTCACGGCTGGCGGTCACCACGGTCGCGCCTCCCGGCCCGAAAACCGCGGAGTACACCGGCCCGCGATGCGGCAACACGCCGAGGACCCGACCCGTGACGACCTCCCAGATTCGGGCGGTCCCATCGTCGCTGGCCGTGACCACCAGCTCCCCGGACGGGTCGAACATGGCAAAGTTGACGGCGCCCTGGTGCTCTTCCAGGGTCTGGAGGGGACGCCCGCTCTCCGCGTCCCAGACGCGGGCTATCTTGTTGGCGCTCGCCGTGACCAGACGGCGTCCTTGCGGGTCGAAACGCACCGAGTTCATGTAGTTCGTGCCGGTCACGGAGAGGATGCGGTCGCCGGATGCGACCTGCCACACCACGGCGGTTCCGTCGGCGCCGCTCGTGGCCACCCGGGCGCCGTCCGCGCTGAACGAGGCATGGAGGACCTTGCCGCGGTGACCTGAGAGCGCGCGCAGAACCCGCTCAGAGTCCGCGTCCCACAGGAGCGCGGCGCCGTCGGCGCCGGTGGTGACCACGACCTTCTCATCGGGAGACAGCTCCGCCCAGATGACCTGGCCGGCGTGGCCGCCGAGCTCCCGCAGGTGCCGTCCCGTGCCGACGTCGACGAGCGCCGCCGCCCGCCCATCGCGCAGGGGCATCAGCACCCGCGTCCCGTCGCGGCTGAGGCGCGCGCAGCCGTACGCGCCGGGGAGCGCGGCGAGGACGGCGCCGGTCCTGGCGTCGCGCACGTCGAGCGTGCCGTCGGTGCCGGCGAGCGCCAGGCGCGAGCCGTCGCCGCTGACGTCCGCGAAGTCCACGCCCTTGTGCCCGGCGGCGAGCACCGCCGACCGCTGGCCCGCGCGCGCGTCCCACACGCGCGCCGAGCCATCGTTGGAGGCCGTCAGCAGCGCGCGCGACGCGGCGTCGAAGCTCAAGGAGAAGATGTCGTCCTCGTGGCCGATCAGCGTGGACAGCTCCTCGCCGGACCGCAAGTCCCAGAGCTGGATGGTGCGGTCGGTGCTCACCGTCGCGATCAGCGTGCGGTCGGGGCTGAGCGCGGTCCACTCCACAGGGCCGTGGCGCCCGGGCAGCACGTGGAGGATCTTCCGCGCGCCGACGTCGTAGACGGTGGTGGCGCCGTCCTCGTCGCCCGCGGCGACGATCGCCCCGTCGGGGCTGAGGTCGGGACTGCGCACCGCGCGCGCGTGGGTGAACGCCGCCCGGAGCTCGCCCTCGGCGGTCCACACCGAGAGCGTCCGCCCGCTCGCGGTGGCGACGGTGGCACCGTTCGCGCTCACGGCGGCGAAGACGCGCGTCGCCTCGTGGCCGAGCTCGCGAAGCGGCGCGCCGCGGATGTCCCACATCCGCGCCTTGCCGTCGTGCGGGACGGTGACGACGCGGCGGTCGCCGCCGGCGAACAGCGCGACGTCGACCCGGGTCTGGCCCGGATAGGCGACGAGCCTGCGCCCGCTGGCCGCATCCCAGAGATGCGCGTTGCCGTCGATGGACGACGTCAGCACGCGTGAGCCGTCGGAGGAAAACACCGCACTGTGCACGTCCGATGTGTATCCGGCGAGGGTCGCGCGCAGCGCGCCGGTGCCCGCGTCCCAGATCCGCGCGGTCCTGTCCCAGCCCGAGGTCACGAGCGCCCTGCCGTCGGGGCTCCACTCCACGCGCGCCACCGGCCCGACGTGCCCGCGCAGCTCGACGAGCCGCGCGCCGGTGGCAACGTCCCACACCGCGGCGGTGCCGTCGTGCGCGGCGGTGGCGATCCGCTTGCCGTCGGGAGAGAAGCGAGCCCACGAGACGGCGGCGGTGTGGCGGACGGCCTGCTTCTGCGCTGCGACGGCGTGAATCGCCCGCGCCAGGAGGTAGCGGATCCCGCCCCCGCGTTCGCCGTCGGCGTAGGCCTCGGCGAGGAAGCCGAGCCCCCGGCGGTGGTCGCCGGCCAGGACGAGCCGCCGCCCCTGCTCCTCGAGGGCGTCCACCAGTCGCGCCCGAGCCTTGGCGGCATTCGCCCGAGCCTCGGCGGCATTCGCCCGAGCCTCGGCGGCACTCGCCTCCGCGCGGCGGTTGGCGCGCACCAATACGACCAGGCTGACGGCGATGACGGCGGCGAGGACGGCGAGGAACACCGCCGACGCGGTGACCAGCGCCCGGTGGCGCGCCGCCCAGCGACGGAACAGCTCGCGGATCGAGTAGGTGTAGGCCGACACCAGGGCCCCGGCGGCGAACGCGCGCAGATCTGCAGCCATCTCCTTGGCGGTGGGGTAGCGGTCGGCGGGACGCGGCGCCATCGCCTTGTCGACGATCGCCGCCAGATCGCGCGGCACGTCAGGAGCTTTCTCGCGGAGCGGGGCGGCGCCGCAGTCGCGGGGCGCCCGGCCGGAGAGCACGTGGTAGGCGAGGGCGCCCAGGGCGTAGACGTCGGCGCGCTCGTCGACCGCCTCGCCGCGCTCCTGCTCGGGCGGCATGTAGCCGATCGTCCCCACGACCGATCCGACGTGGGTGAGCTCGCGCGCGCCGGGCTCAGCCGATGGCGCCGCGGCCGTCTCAGCAGGGGCATTGGTTTCCGCCGCGAGATCCTTGGCCAGCCCCCAGTCGATGACGACGGTCTCGCCGAACGGACCCACGAGCACGTTCGCCGGCTTGAGGTCGCGGTGGATCACCCGCTGTCCGTGCGCGTAGGCCAGGGCCTCGGTCACCGCGATGAGGTGGGGGAGGAGGCCGACGCGCTCGTTCGGGTTCCGCGCCGCCTCCGCCGCCTCGGCGAGCGAGCGCCCGGCGACCAGCTTCATGACGTAGAACGGCTCGCCCGACGACCACCGGCCCATCTCGTAGAGGGGCACGATCGATGGGTGCTGCAGGCGGGCGGTGAGCCGCGCCTCGCGGGCGAACCGGCGCGCCGCGTCGGCGCCGGGGCGGAGCAGCACCTTGATGGCTACGGGGCGGTCGTGGCGCCGGTCCCACGCGCGCAGGATGCGCCCCATCCCGCCGGAGGCCAGCTCGCCGACGACGTCGTAGTCGTCCGGGGCCACGGTGCGCGCGGGGAAGGTCGCCGCGAGGTCGGGCGACTCGGACGTCACCACGCCGCCGGGCGTCTCGCCCGCTACGTCGGTCTCCGTCGGGGCCGCCACGGCGACATCGTACCACCCCCGGGGGGACGGCCCGCATCGCGGCCACGCGACCCCCGGCCGCGGCGGCGCGACATCCGGCCCCGAAATGCGCGACAGGGGAGGCCAACACGGCGAAATCCTGGGCTGGCCTTGGGCCTGCATGGGAGGACCGCATGCACCCGACGACGCCGGTCGTGAGATGGTATCGTGGGGGTGGCATGAGCTCGGGCCATCGCAGCCCGCCCACGGAGCCCGGCGCCCCGTCCAACGTCGCGGCCTCGGCCTATCGGGTGCAACAGGTGCGCGTCGTGTTCGCGCCCGTCCCGGTCGTGGGCGGCACGGTCACGCTCGCCGAGGACGCGGTCGTCGTCGGGCGAGATCCCGACGGAGAACGGTCGCTCAAGCTCGACGATGGCCAGGTGTCGCGCAGCCACGCCCGCATCGAGCGCGACGGCGACGGCTGGCGCATCGTGGATCTGCGCAGTCGCAACGGCATCTACGTCGACGGAGCGCGCACCGCGGAAGCGCGGCTACGCCACGGCACCGTCGCGCGCATCGGACGGTCGCTCCTGGTGTTCGTGGAGGCCGCCGTACCGGCCGGGGCTCGGTTCGAGCCGGAGACCCGGAGCCTGTGGGGGCAGAGCGCCGCCATGCAGATCCTCCGGGGAGAGCTCGCCACGGTCGCGCCCACGGATCTGCCCGTGCTGATCGTGGGGGAGACGGGCGTGGGCAAGGAGAGGGCGGCCGAGGAAGTCCACAGGCTGAGCGGGCGCAAGGGCGCGTTCGTGCCCGTCAACTGCGGGGCCATCCCCGAGAACCTCGCGGAGAGCGAGCTCTTCGGCCACACCGCGGGCGCGTTCACCGGGGCGGTGCAGCGCACCGAGGGTCTGTTCGTCGCGGCCGACGGTGGGACGCTGTTCCTCGACGAGGTGGGCGAGCTGCCGACGGCGGTCCAGCCCAAGCTCCTGCGCGCGCTCTCCAACCGCGAGGTGCGCGCCGTCGGGCGGGCGGAGATGCGCACCGTCGACGTGCGCGTGGTGGCGGCGACGCACCGGCCGCTCGCCGAGCCCGCGTTCCGCGCCGACCTCTACGCGCGTCTGGCCGGGTGGACGGTGACCATCTCCCCGCTGCGCGAACGGCGCGACGACGTGCTCCGCTTGGCGCACAGGATGATCGAGGCGTCGGGGTCGACGCTCGCCCTGTCGCCGGGCGCCGCCGAGGCGCTGTGCCTGTACGACTGGCCCCGCAACGTGCGGCAGCTCGAGCAGGTCGTGGCCGCCGCCATGGTCCGCGCCGACGGGGAAGGCGTCATGCGTCCGGCGCACCTCCCGGAGGACATCGCGCGCCCGCTTGCCGCGCGCGCCGGCGACGCCGAGCGCGCCGAGCCGCCGCTCGAGCTTCTGGTGTCGCGCGACGCCGTCCCGGGCGAAAAGGAGCTGCGCCTGGTGCTCGATCGCCTGGGCGGCAACCTCGCCCGCGTCGCGAGCTACTTCCGCAAGGACCGCCGCCAGGTCTACCGCTGGGTAGAACGGCTCGGCATCGACGTGACCGCGTACCGCGAGGACGGCCCCGGCGAGGGCCAAGAAGAAGAGGCGAGCGGCTAGGAGGCGGCTACGGCTGCGGCGACAGCAGCCGCGCCGCTGCCTCGACGACCCCGCGCGGGAGCATCTCGTTGTCCTGAATGACGATCTCGACGACGGTCGACGTCGACCGGTCGGCGGGATCCAATCGCGCCGACGGACGATGCGGATCGCGTCACCGCTCGACCGCGGCCAGCCAGGCATCGATCTCCGGCAGAATCGTGACGGGGCTCGGTGTCGGCGATCCGATCGCGTGCCGCGTGCGCGAGGGACGGCGCGCGCGGGCGATCGCGGTCGGCTGCCCTCGAAACGCCGCGCGAGCGCCGGCGATTTCGGATGGGGTGACTCGGCGATGGCAGAGGACCGCGACGGGCCGCGGCCGCGAGCGTGACAGCAAGCGCCGCTCGCGCACACCCCGGCCACCCACGCCGCGAAACCAACCGGTTCCCTGATGGAGTCGGATTTGCATCCCCTCGGCGCATGCGTGAACGTGCGTGCGTCATCGTGTGGTGCGCTCTCCTCGCGTGCGGTTCCGAAGAACGCTCGTCGACGTCGCCCGGATTCCAGTTCCGGGTGACGAGCTTCATCGTGGCGGTCCCCCGGGGCGGGTCCACCGCGGCGACGATCGAGCTGCATCCGGAGGTTGGGTTCAAGGGACGAGTCACCATCCGCGCCAGCGGACCGGGGGGAATCACCGCAGATCCGCTCAACATCCCACCCGAGGAGACCGTGGGGAGGCTCGTCATCCATGCAAAGCGCGGACGTGCCGCTCTCGCCCGCGAACCTTGCCGTTGTCGCGACCGACGTCGATGGACGCTCCCAGACGGGCGACCTGCGCATCGCGGTCATCAAGGAGGGCATCCTCGATCCGGCGTTCGGTGCGGGCGCAGGAACCTGCCAGGTGACCGTCTCGCGAGGCAACTTGGGCTTCGCGAACCAGGCGGTCGTCATGCTCCAGCAGCCGAACGGGAACCTCGTCGTCGGCGGCACGAGTCGCGATCCTTTCCAAGGACCGGCGTTGTTGGTCCGGCTCCAGCCCGATGGCTGTCTCGACCCCGGGTTCGGGGACGGCGGGATCGCGAACCTCCCCGGTGACGGCGGCGCGGCATTTGCGATCGCGCTCCAGGCCGACGGCAAATACGTGGTCGGAGGCGACCACCACAAGCGGGGGACGAGCGGGGCGTTCGCCGTGGGCACAGTCTGGCGGGTGAACGCCGACGGCACGCTGGACGCGAGCTTCGGCACCGGCGGCAGCACCACGTTCCCCGTCCCCCAGGACGCGGCCGCGGTCACCGCCATCCAGCTTGATGGTGACGGACGGATCCGGATCGCCGGGACCGCCAATTTCCTGCGCGGCGAGGTGTTCACCGCCCGCCTCGACGCGACCGGCGTGCTCGATACGAGCTACGGCGCGGGCGGCGTGGTCTCCCACGCGATCCCGGGATCGCAGCTGTGGCGACCCATCGCGGCGGCGGATGGGGGCTGGTGGGTGGCGGGCTCGCAGCGTACGGCCGGCGTCGAGCATGCCATTCTCGCGCGGCTTGATCCCGCGGGCGACCTAGTGTCCGATTTCGGCGCGAGCGGCGTGGCAACCATGGCGCCTGAACCGGCTCGCTATCACAACCTCATCCCGGTGTCGGATGGCTTCCTGGCGGTGGGCGTGACGGGGTCCTTGGAGAACGCGACCACCTTGATCTCTCGATTCCATCGCGATGGCAGCCTCGACAAGAGCTACGGCGAGCAGGGTCACCTCAGCGCGTCGCCGTTGCTCTCCGAAGTGGTCGCGGTCGGAGACGGAAAACTGGTCGGCTGGTACAGGGAGGTGGGGGACTTCAACCCCCGGGTCGCGCGTCTGAGCGCCGATGGGACCATCGATCCCACCTTCGCCGACGCCGGCATGTTCCAGATGGCGTGGCTTGGTGTCGATGCGCACGGCTCGGAGAGCAACCTGCTTCTCGCCCCGCTACCGGACGGCACCGTCGTGGCGTGTTACAATGATGCACCGTCGGCCACGTGGACGCTGTTTCACTTGAACTGAGCGGGGAGATCCAAGGGGGGGTCGTGTCTCAGTCGAACATGCCCAGGAAGGGAGACACGAGGGACGGTCCGAGCCCGCGCGCGTTCTCGACGATTCCCGATTTGTGGACACCCTCGCCTATCTTGTAGGCGCCCAGTGCGTACTTCGCCACTTCGCCCACGCCGGGGATCTCCTTGATCCCGTCGACCACGTCCTTGCCGGCCGGCGACTCGAGCACGCCGTCGATGTTGGAGTAGATCTTGTCGGTCATGCGGCGATCCTGACCAACCACCGGTGACATCGGACCCATGAAGCTGAGATAGTCCAACACGCCTGGATTCTCGTCGAATGCTGCCATGGTGAACCTCCTGCCGGTCTCCAAAGCAGATCCCATGCCACCAGGAAAGATGGCTGCTTGCGTCGCGGCGTCGCGCTCGGGACGAGCCGCGTCGCGCCCGCCGCCCGGTCGTCGTCGCGGTAGCGACGAACGCCGGCGGCCTGCGCAGCACCGCAGGCTGCCACGCTCGAGTACGTCCGCTATGACATGGAGGGACGCCGGTTCACAAGTACCAGCGCCTGCGGCGCGACGTTACAATGCGAATCACCTTCTTTTCTAGAGAGGACCGCCCAACTCCCGGACCCACACGTTGCGGAACCGCACCGGATCGCCGTGGTCCTGCAGGCCGAGAGGGAGCTTGGCGGCGTGGGCCTTGTACGGCGGGCGGGCTTTGTGCGCCGTCGGCCCCGTCAGCTCCTGGTTGTCCTGCACGAGCACGCCGTTCAGAAGGACGGTGGCGCGCGCCGGGCTCCTGAGCGCGCCGTCGGCGCCGAAGCGCGGCGCGTGGAAGATGATGTCGTAGGTCTGCCACTGACCGGCCGCGCGCGTCGCGTTGACGAGCGGCGGGAATTGGCCGTAGAGCGCCGCGGCCTGGCCGTCGGGATAGGTCTGGCTGCCGTGCGAATCCAGGACCTGCACTTCGTAGAGGCCCATGAGGAACACGCCGCTGTTGCCGCGCTCCTGCCCCTCACCGTGCGGAGGCGCCGGCGTCCGCCACTCGATATGGAGCTGCTGGTCGCCGAAGGCCCGATCGCTGTGGATGCCGCCCGTGCCCTTGACCACCTCCATGTAGCCGTTCTCGACCTTCCAGGCCGCGGGACCGTTGTCGTTGTCCGAGCGCCAGCGCGAGAGGTCCTTGCCGTCGAAGAGCACGACCGCGTCGGAGGGCGGCCGGCCCGGCTGGTCCGGCGTGCTCGCGGCGCCGGGGTCGATCACCTTGGGCTGCGGCCGGTTCATGTCGTGGATCGCCCATTCCTTCGGCACCTGGGCGAGGACGGTGAAGGCGAGTCCGGCGAGGGCGACGGCGATCGGCGCGGAGCGTGGGATCACGGCGTTCTCCTTGAATGATGAGCCGACGACTGTAACCCATGCTCAGCACAGGCGACCCACGCCATGCGGTCGCGCTTCTCTTGGATCGTGTCGAGCACGGGGACACCTCCGGGGGTGGCGCCGAGAACAGAGCATCGATCGCCGCGACCGGAAGGGCGGCGCGGGCGGTGGAACCCCGTCGGGGCCGCCCGCATCCAAGACGGGATGCGAGGACTGGCACTTGCGCTGATGGCGGCGATCGCCGCTTGCGGCAACGCGAACACCGGGCTCGGGCCCGCGCCCGACGCCGGGCCACCACCGCCGGAAGCGTCGCCGCCGCCCGACGCGGCGCCGGACGCCGCTGTCCCGCTCGAGTGGCCGCTGCTCCGCACCGCGGGTCGCTCCGCGGCGCGCGTCCTGGTCTCGCCCACGCGCGCGGTCATCCTCGAGGAGACGCTCGGGGCGCTCGACCAGGTCGATCCCGGCCCGCGCCGCGTCCGTTCCATCGATCGCGTGACCTTCGCCGAGCGGCTGTGGGAGCCGTCGCCGGCGTCGCGCATCGCCGACGTCGCCCTCCACCCATCGGGGGCGCTGTCGCTGGCCGTGGTCGACGAGGCGCACCGCATCGCGGTGGTCCGGCTCGACGCCGATCTCGTTCCTGTCGCGGACACTCCGCTCGTCGATGCGCAGGCCGGCCGCGACCCCCTCCATCTGCCCGGCGAGCCCCCGGACGCCGAGCTGCGCGCCAACTTCTTCACGGCCGACTCCGTGCGCGTCGCCCCCGCGGGCGAGGACCTGGTGGTGGCGGTCCTCACCGCCAGAGACTCGGTGGTCGCCTACCGCCTGCGCCTCGCGGACGGAGCCTGGACGACGGCCTGGCGCACCCTCGTCGAGCCCGCGGTGGCCCTCGTCCCTTTCCTGCCCATCGGCGGCAGCTTCGACACCTTCGGCGCCATCGTCGCCTGGTTCCGGCCGTCGCTGGCGACCGACGGTAACGGAAACGCCTACGTCGCGGTCTGGGCCGGCCAGCAGCGCATCCCCGCGCACGCCACCGTCTTCGGCGACGGCGTCGAGCCCCTGCCGCACGATGCGTTCAGGCGCGACTCCGACGCGCTGCTCACCAAGCTCGACGCGTCGGGCGCGCGGCTGTGGACCCGGGTCATCGGCACACGCAACGAGGACGAGCCTTACGCGATGGCCGCCGCCGCCGACGAGGTGGTCGTGGTGGGGCGCAGCCGCCGCAACCCCGGCGAGGACAACAGCCAATGGGACCCGTGGCTCGCCGCGCTCGACGGCAGCGGCGCGCTCCTCGCCTCGCGCACGCTCCCCTTCGACGCCTCGGGTATCTTCCTCGGCGTCGCCGTGGACGCCAGCGGCGCCATCCTCGTCGGCGGGAGCGATGGCTGGCAGCAGAACCCCGAGGGGCTGAGCATCTTCACCTACGGCGCCAAGCTCCTGGTCGCGCTGCCGCGCGCCGACGGCGAGCCGGCGCGCATCCCGCTGCCCGCGGGGCCGCGCCACAACGAGGTCCGCAGCGTGGTCTCCACCCCGGGCACGGCCTGGTACGCCGGGCACGAGGACGGCCCGCTCACCCACAGCGGCGACGCGGATCGCGCCGAGATCCACGCCACCGGCGTGGTCGGAACGGTGCCGAGCTCACAGCCCTAGCAATCCTTGAGGGCTACTCGTACTCGACGAAGTAAGACCGGTCCAGGAATGTCTCGAGGCGTGGCCGCAGCTGGTCGAAGAACAGCTCTACCGTCGGCAACGGCCCCATGAACAGCGAGAGCTCTCTCATCCGACCCCGCTCGTCGAACGTCGAAAGGTTCGCCGCATGGATCGGAAGGCCCGCCACCCTTCCCGCCCACTGCGTCAAGGCTTGCGGTCCTGCCATGAGACGCGGGCCATACGTACGTCCGCCGTAGATCGCCGCTGCGTGGCCAATCACGCGCTTCACGAGCGCCTCTCCGGCGGCGTGCCGGCTGAACACCGGGCTGTGGAACGTAATGTCCTCGGTGGTCGGCAAGGGCAGCTTGGCGTCGACAATTTCATCGGGATCGAACGGAGGCGGCGTCTTGTCGATTCCCGGCGGAAGCTCCCAGAGCGTCGCGGGTAGGCGGTCGACGAGTCGCGCCTTGAGCGCGTCGCGGAGCGGCTTCACGACCGGCAGCGGGCGCAGCAGCTGGCGAAGCTCGGTGATACGGCCGTTCGTCCAGCTCGCGATGTTGACCCCTTGGAAAATCCTTTTGAACGTCGCCCTCCAGGCCAGGACAGAGACGCCGTCGCCGCGAAACTCGTGGGTGAAGACCACCGGCCCCGCGAGACCGTCCAGCTCGGCCCAGAATCGGATGGCGTGCTCGCGGCCGCGAACCGACTCGATCAACAGGGGATGGTGAAACACGACATCCTCGGCGAGCGCCGCCAGGAGCAAAGCGCCCGCGCGCTGCTCGTCCACCAAGAACTGCGGAATACCAGTGTCCATGGCCGATCCTCCTGGTCACCTTGGGTTTCGCGGTCGATATTAGTTGTATATACAATCTCGGCGCTTGTCAAGGAAGGTAGCCGATGCGGTTCGGCTTCCGTTCGGACGCGCGCGTTATCACGGCACGTGTCCACATGAAAGGAGCTGCCGTGATGTCCCACTGTCAAACCCGAACGCCTTTGCTCTTCGTCGTGCTTTCGACTCTCGTCGCGGCCGGCGGCGGACGTACCGTCGCGGCCGAGCCGTCGGCCCCCCACGCCCCGCCGAGCGTATTCGAAGTGACTCTGCGCGATGACGATCCGGTCCCGGAAATCAGCACGGCGGAGCTGCGGGCGGCCCTGATCGACACGAGGGTCGTAGTGCTCGACGCGCGCCCCCACGCCGAGTACGCCGTGAGCCACATCCCGGGAGCCCGCAACGTCCCCGGCAAACCCGGGTTGCCCGCCGCGCAGTACACCGCGGATGCCGGCGAGATCGTGCGGACCATCCCCGACCGCTCGACGCCGCTGGTGCTCTATTGCAACGGTCCCTTCTGCGGGCGGAGCAAGCGGTTCGGCGCCGAGCTTTTCAAGGCGGGCTACAGGAACGTTCGACGCTACCAGCTCGGGATCCCGACCTGGCGCGCCCTCGGCGGCGTGACCCAGGTCGAGAAAGACGCGCTGGTCGCCCTGCTCAGGAGCGACGCGACCGCAGTGCTCGTCGACGCCCGCGAGGGCGACACCGGCGCGCGACGCCTCGCCAATGCCCGATCCATCCCGCTCCGCGACGCGGCCAAGGCGAAGGACGATGGTCGCCTGCCCATGACGGACCACAACACGCGGATCTTCGTGGTGGGCGACGGCGGGGCCGAGGCGCGCGCGGTCGCCGAGGCGATCGTTCTGGATGCCTTCCACAACGTGGCTTTCTTCGACGGCGCGGCATCGGCGCTCGAGGAGCTGATGGAGCGGCGCTCCGAGTAGCAGCGCCTTCGTTCAGCCGCCGTTCAGCATCGGGGCACGAGGCCCCCGAAAACCTCGGTGATCCTGACCCCCTCTTGGTGACCCCACCGGGACTTGAACCCGGGTTTTCGGCGTGAGAGGCCGACGTCCTAACCGCTGGACTATGGGGCCGCGGTGCGATGCGTGCTCAGTTCGGGGACAAGGATTCGAACCTTGATAGCATGATCCAGAGTCATGCGTCCTGCCGTTAGACGATCCCCGAGTGGAGAGATGGCTTCTACCGATATCCCCCGACGCTGTCAAGGGTTTTTCGAGCGTTGACCGGCCGGTCACGCCGCTGGTACGGTGCCCCGCGTGGAGACGTTGGTCTACCTCGTCCGCCACGGCGTGACCGACTGGCATCGCGACCGCCGCGTGCTCGGGCAGCGTGACGTCGGCCTCAACTCCCATGGCGTCGCCCAGGCCCACGCCGCCACCCGGGCGCTCGCCGAGCTGCCGATCACCGAGGTCGTCTCCTCCCCCATGCTCCGCGCCATGCAGACCGCCGAGGTCGTCGCCGCCCAGTTCGGGACGGGAGTCGCCCGCGACCCGCGCCTCACCGACTTCCGCGTCGGCGCCTGGGAGGGCATGCCCTACGACGAGGTCGCCGCGTCCCCGGAGTACCAGCGCTTCGTCGCCGACCCGCTGTCCGAGCGCATCCCCGGCGGCGAGGACCTCGTCCAGGTCCGCGACCGCGCCGTCGGCGCCGTCGAGCAGGCCCTCCGCGACGCCCCCGCGGGCGAATCGATCGTCATCGTCACCCACGCGGGCATCGTCCGCGTCATCCTCGCCCATTTCCTCGGCTCGCACCTTGCCAACTACCACCGCGTGCGCGTGTCGCCGGGGTCGATATCGATCATGTCCTTCCGCGATGATCGCAGCCTGCCGCGCGTGCTTGCGGTCAACTGGCTGCCCAACCTGAAAGAGGTACTGTGATGGCCGAGGTCCTCATCGGCGGCCACATCGTCGCCCGCGCCCTCAAGAATGAAGGCGTCTCCTGCGTGTTCACCCTGTGCGGCGGCCACGTCGCCCCCATCTACGACGGCTGCCTCCGCGAGGGCATCGACATCCTCGACACGCGCCACGAGCAGGCTGCGGTCCACGCCGCCGACGGCTGGGCGCGCCTCACCCGCCAGGTCGGCGTCGCGATCGTCACCGCCGGCCCCGGCGTCACCGACGGCGTCACCGGCGTCGCCAACGCCTACCAGGCACAGGTGCCGCTCGTCGTCCTCGGCGGCGCCGCCGAGCTGCGCTTCATCGGCAAGGGCGCGCTGCAGGAGATGGAGCAGACCTCGCTCCTGCGCCCCATCACCAAGGCGTCGTTCACCGCCGCCGACCCGCGCCGCCTCGGCGAGTACGTCCGCACCGCGTTCCGCATCGCCTCGAGCGGCGTCCCCGGCCCGGTGTTCGTCGAGCTTCCGTTCGACGTCCTCACCACGCAGGTCCAGGACCCCTACATCCCGCCCGCCCCGCGCCCCTGGCCGCGCCAGCCGGGTGACCCGGCCGCGATCGCCGCCGCCGCCCGCCTCCTCGCCGAGGCCAAGAAGCCGATCCTGTTCGTCGGCTCGCAGATTTGGTGGGACGACGCCGCCGACGCGCTGCGCGGCTTCGCGGAGAAGGCGGGCATCCCCACGTTCATGAACGCGATGGGCCGCGGCGCGCTCCCCGCCGCGCATCCGCTCGCGTTCGCCCAGGCGCGCAAGCGCGCGTTCCGCGCCACCGACCTCGTGCTCGTCGTCGGCACGCCGCTCGATTTCCGCGTCGGCTACGGCGCCGCCATCGACGCCAAGGCGCGCATCGTCCAGATCGAGCGCGACCCGACGCGCGTCGGCACGAACCGCGAGGCGCACGTGGCGATCCTCGGCGACGCGCGCTCGATCCTCGCCCAGCTCGCCGACGCGGTCGCGCCGGCCGACCGCGCCGAGTGGATCGCCGAGATGCGCGCCGCGGAGACCAAGGCGCAGGCGGACATCCAGCCCCACGCGACGTCGAACGCGCGCCCGATCAACCACTACCGCCTCGCGCGGGCGATCGGCGACGCGATCGACGACGACACGATCCTCATCGGCGACGGCGGCGACTGCGTGGCCCTCGGCGCGCGCGTCATCCCGCTCCAGCGCCCCGGCCAGTGGCTCGACCCGGGCCCGCTCGGCTGCCTCGGCGTCGGCGCGCCCTTCGCCCTCGCCGCGAAGAAGCTCTACCCCGGCCGCAAGGTCCTCGTCCTGTCCGGCGACGGCAGCTTTGGCCTCAACGGCTTCGACTTCGAGAGCTGCATCCGCTTCAAGCTCCCCGTCACCGTCGTCGTCGCCAACGACGCCGCGTGGGGGCAGATCCGCGGCCCGCAGGTCATGATCTTCGGCGCCGAGCGCGCCCCCGCGACCAAGCTCGCCCACACGCGCTACGACAAGATCGTCGAGGCGATGGGCGGCCGCGGCTACCACGTCGAGGATCCCGCCGAGCTCACGCCCACGATCCGCGCCGCGCTCGACTCGGGCGAGGTCGCGTGCGTGAACGTCCCCCTCGACGAGGAATTCGTGCTACGCATCGGCGCGTCCAAGCTCAGCGTATAGAGACATGAGACTATTCCTCCTCGCCGCCCTGTGCACCGCCTGCGGGGCGCCGGCCCCGCCGGGCGCCGCACCGCCGCCCCCCGCTGCCGTCGACCGGAGCCAGACGGCCCCGCGGACGCCGCTCCTGGCGCCCTTCTGGTCGGATCAGCCCGCCGTGATCGTGTTCTGCGACGCGCGGAGCCCGCTCCTCGACGAGATCCAGCGCCGCCTCAAGGACTTCGAGAAGGCCGGCGCGTGGGTCGCCGCCGTGACCGCCGACGCCCCGGGCAAGCCGCGCCCGTTCCCGGTCGTGCACGACCGCGGCGGGGAGACCGCGCGCGCGTGGGGCGCGACCGCCCTGCCCGCCGGCTTCGTCGTCGTCCCCGGCGGGCGGATCGTCTACCGCGGCGGCGCCGACGTCGACGACCTCCTCGCCGCGCTCAGGAAGTAGGCAGCGACACGACGAACGTCGCGCCCTTGCCCTCGATGCTCTCCACGCCGATGCGCCCCCCGTGGGCCTCGACGATCTGGTAGCAGATCGCCAGCCCGAGCCCGGTCCCCACGCCGGCCCCCTTGGTCGTGAAACCGGGGTCGAAGATGCGCGCCAGCACCTGGGGCGAGATCCCGTGACCGGTATCGGTGAAGGCGACGTTCACCGAGCGCGTCTGGGGCTCGTGCCAGGTGGTGATGCTGATCGTGCCGTCCCCGTCCATCGCCTGGCAGGCGTTGACGAGCAGATTCATGAACACCTGGTTGATCTGGTTGGGGTGGCATTCCACGTGCGGCAGCTCGCCGTAGTGGCGCTGGACATCGATCCGCCCCTTGATGAGGTGGTTGATGAGCACCAGCGTCGATTCGATGCCCTCGTGGAGATCGACCGGCTTGCGGTCGGCCTCGTCGAGGCGGGCGAACGTCCTGAGCTCGCGCACGATGTTCGTGATCCGCCCGCACGCCTGGCGCGTGACCTCGGTCAGCTCCTCGACCGCGCGCAGGTCGCGGGCGATGAGCTCGTCGCCGGCGACCGGCGTCTGGCCCAGGCGCTCGCGCAGTCGCGCGAAGCAGCGCAGGAACAGATCGGTGTTGGACACCACCGCGCCGAGCGGGGTGTTGATCTCGTGCGCCACGCCGGCGACGAGCTGGCCCAGCGACGCCAGCTTGGCCTGCATGACCAGGCGCTCCTGGGCCGAGCGCAGCTCGTGCAGCAGGCGCGACAGCTCGTCGTTCGCCCGCGCCAGCTCCTCGCCCCGGCGCTGGCGCTCGATCAGGATGCGCGCCGCGGTGTACAGCTCGATCGGGTTCACCGGCTTGCGCAGGTAATAGTCGGCGCCGGCGGCGAGGCCGCCGATGCGGAACGCCGAGTCGCGCCGCGCCGTCGCCACGACCAGCGGCGTCGACGCGTGCCGCCCGCGCAGGGCGCGCACCAGCTCGAACCCCGACATGTCGGGCAGCGCGTCGGAGACGACGTAGAGCTGCGGCGCGTCGACCTCGGTCAGGCGCGCGAGCAGCGTTTGCCCCGACGCGAACGCCTCCACCTTGTATCCGGCCGCCGCGAGCAGGCGCAGGAACTGGTCGCGGTTGTACTGGGACGGATCGACGACGAGCACGCGCTCCCCTCCCGGGGAGCACAGGACGCCGGCCGGCGCCTGGGCGGGCTCCTCGGTCCGCGCCGGCTGCGCCGGCGGCGGCCTCCGCTCGTCGCCGATCCAGTCGGGGCGCAGCGGCGCGGACTGCGGCGGCGAGGACGCGGCGGGGTAGCCGATGGCGAGCGTGGTGACCAGCTCGCACTCGCGGTACGCCGGGCCGAGCCGGCCGGCCACGAAGTCGAGCACCGCCTCCGGCACCAGGTTGGGGGCGAACGTGCGGTGGATCGCCAGGCCGTTCGCCGCGGCGAGGAGGAGGAGGTTCTGCACGCCGGCCGCGGTCTGGGCGATCGCGTCGAGGCCCTCCGACGAGGGAATGCGCGAGAACACCAGCACCAGCGCCGGCGCGCGCAGCACCCCCTCCGAGGCGATCCCGCGCGGGCGCAGGTTGCCCAGCCCCCAGTGGCGCGTGAGCGCCTCCGCGATCATCGTCACCAGCTCCTCGCGCTCCTGCCCCACCACCACCACGAAACGCCAGGGCGGCTCGACGAAGCGCGCCGAGTAGCGGCAGGTCGCCGCCGCGATGATCTCGTCGAGGAGCGCCCGCGGCACGGCGTCGGGGAGGAGCTCGGGCGTATCGCCCGCCTCAGCGATAAGGGCCCTGGCGACCTCGAAGCGGTTAGACATGGTTCCTGAGCATCACCTCCTTTGGATGCGGATCCAGGTAAGTTTGTGCGGTCAGATACGTCACGTCGAGACGGCGGGCGTGGTGGCGCACCAGGGTCACCGGGACGATGAGGGGCACGTGGCCGCGCCGGTAGTCGTCGACCGAGCCGAGGAGCTCGGCGCGCGCGCCGGCGTCGAGCTTGTCGCGGAAGCAGCCCACCATGTGGAGGAGCACGCGGGCGTGGCGGCCGGGCGTGGCCCGCGCCGCGAGCGCGGTCATGAACCCCGTCTCGTAGCTCCGGCGCAGCTCGGCGCGCGGCAGCGTCTTGGCCTGCGCCACCAGAAGGCCGAGCTCGCGGTATCCCGCGGGGGAATGGGCGAGGAGCGCCAGCTTGTGGGCGCTATGGAACGTCACCAGGTTGGCGAGCGTCCACTTGCCCGCGAACAGCACCTTCATTCGGTGGAAGGCGAAGATGCGCTCGATGAAGCTCTCGCGCCGGCGCGGATCGCGGAGACGCCCCTCCTCCTCGACGGGGAGATGGGGGAAGCGGCGCAGGAGCGCGTCGGCGAACACGCCCACGCCGGCGCGCGCGGCCGCGGCGCCCGGCTCGGTCGACGCGTACAGCTTGACGCGCGCCATCCCGCACGAGGGCGAGTCCTTCTTCAAGACGTAGCCGCTGAGATCCTCGTCGACCAGGCGGCTCACCCGGTCCTCGGCGTAGGCCGCCATCCCCAGCGTCAGGTCCCGGCCGGTCCGGATGGTGACGAGCCGCGTCTGCCCGCCGTGAGCGACGAGCCGCATCGGCTCCCGCGGCGCCCCCAGCCCCAGCTCGACCTCCGGACACACCGGCACGAGCTCCACGTGCCGCCCGAGCACGTCGACGAGAAAATCGTCGCGCTTGTGCTGGCCGTCGTAGCGCACCTCCTCGCCGGCGAGGCACGCCGATACGCCGATCTTGAGCCGCCGTTCACCCACGCGCGACCTCCGGCAGGAGCTCGAGCAGCCGCTCGCGCTCGTTCAGCGTCGGCTCCTCGATGACCCGCTCCAGCAGCGCCTGCAGCACCTCGCCGACCTTGCGTCCGGGGGGGATGCCCAGCGCGCGCATGACGTCGGTGCCGTCGATCGCCAGGTCGCCGATCGACAGCGCCTGCTCCTCCGCGAGGACCCGGTCGACGCGCGCGCGCAGCTCCGCCAGCTCGGCGTCGGGATCCTCACCACGGCCGCGGCCGATGACGTCGCCCGTCCGCAGCGCGAACAGGTCCGCCAGCGCGTCCGGGCCCACCTTGCGGACGAACCGCCGCACCGCCGCGTCGGTCCACTCCGGCGTGTACCAGAACATGTGGTTCGCCACCATGCGCACGACGCGCTCGCGCTCGGCATTGGAGAAGCGCAGGCGGCGCAGGATGGCCTCCGCCATGTCGGCGCCCACTGCGTCGTGCCGGTAGAACGTGTTCTCCTCGGGCGCGTCGGGACGGGGCGCGGCGGTCCGCGGCTTGGCCACGTCGTGGAGCAGCGCGCCCAGCCGCACGATGGGGTCGCCGGGCGTGGCGTCGACCGTCGCCAGGGTGTGGTCCCACACGTCGTAGAGGTGGAAGCGGTTCTGGCGCACGCCGACGCCCTCCGCGAGCTCGGGCAGGATCGCCGCGAGCGCGCCGGTGCGCTGCAGCACGGCCAGGCCGAGCGACGGCCGGCGCGCCGCCAGGAGCTTGACGAGCTCGTCGCGCACGCGCTCCGCCGAGACGCGGGCGAGCGACTCGAGCGCGGCGGGCACGCCGGCCTCCGTCGCCGGATCGAGCGTCAGCTCGAGCTTGGCCAGGAGGCGGGCCGCGCGCAGGATGCGCAGTCCGTCCTCGCGGAAGCGCGCCACCGGATCGCCGACGGCACGGAGGACGCCGGCGCGCAGATCGGCCTCGCCGCCGAACGGATCGACGAGTCGATCCACCTCCGGGTCGTAGGCCATGGCGTTGATGGTGAAGTCCCGGCGCCCGAGGTCCTCCTCCAGCGTCACGCCGAAGACGACGTAGTCGGGGCGCCGCGCGTCGGAGTAGGCGCCCTCGCCGCGGAACGTGGTGACCTCGATCGGCTCGCCGCCGATGAGCACCGTCACCGTCCCGTGGGCGATGCCGGTGGGGATCGTCTTGGCGAACAGCTTGCGCACGTCCTCGGGGTGCGCGCCGGTGGCGATGTCCCAGTCGTCGGCGGCGCGTCCGAGCAGCGCGTCGCGCACGCAGCCGCCGACCACGTACGCCTCGTGCCCGGCCGCGTGGAGGCGGCGGCAGACGGCGAGGGCGGCGGCGGGGACGTCCGCGGGCTTCATGGGGTGATGTGCGCCCCGCGCACGCGGGCGAAGATCTCGTCGGCGCGCATGCGCAGCCGCACCGCCTCGCCGACGTCGCCGGCGCGCTCGCGGAACGCGGCGAACGCGCGGTAGCAGCGCGCCAGCTCGATCTCGTTGCGCACCTCCTCGAGAGTCTGGATGGCCCGCTCGAACCAGGCTCCGGCCTCGGGATCGTGCCCGGCGGACAGGACCTCGGCGAGCACGCGCTGCGCCCCGCCGACGTGGGCGCGCGAGCGCAGCTTCTCCGCCAGATCGAGCGCCCGCCGGGCCTCGGCCAGCGCCCGCTCGCGCTGGCCGACGACGAGGTGGGCCTCCGCCAGCCGACGCGCGTGCGCCGCCAGCCCCAGCCGATCGCCCAGCGCGGTCGCCAGCTCCGCGGCCTGCGACAGCGCCTCGATCGCCTTGTCCGTGCGCCCGCGCAGGAGGAGCGTTTCGCCCTGGCGGCCGAGGACGTGCGCCTGGCCGAAGCGGTCGCCGATGTCGCGCGCCATCTTGAGCGCGTCGCCGAGGTGCTCCAGCGCGGCGTCGAGCTTGCCGTCGGCCTCGAGCACCTGGGCCAGGTCGCACATCGACTGCACCATCCCCGCGCGGTCGCCGATCTCGCGCCGCAGCTCGAGCGCCTCGCGGAACCGCTCCAGCGCCGCCGGGAACTGGCCGGAGTCATTGAGCACGCGGCCGATGTTCGCCAGGCTAAGGGCGATCGACCGCTTGTCGCCGATGCGGCGGCGGAGCTCCAGCGCCCGGGTCGACCGCTCGAGCGCGCGCGGGTAATCGCCGCGCAGCCAGTAGACGATGCCGGCGTCGTCGAGCGCGCCCGCCACGCCGCGCTCGTCGCCCGCGCGCGAATGCAGGTCGTGGGCGAGCTTGAAGTGCGACAGCGCCCGGTCGTAGTCGCCGCGCTGGCGATGGATCCGCCCGATCCGACCGTAGGCGGCGCCGCCCTTGGCCGGGTGGTCGTAGAGCCAGGCGAGGCGCAGCATCTCGCCGAACTGCGCCGCCGCCTCGTCGGTCTTACCCACGAGCGCCAGCACCGTCCCCAGGTTGTGGAGCGTGTCGAGCCGCGCCGCCACATCGTCGAACTGGTGCAGCGCGAGGGCCCGCCGGTACAGGTCCACCGCCGGCGCGTTGGCGAAGCGCGCCCGCGCCTTGTCCCCGGCGGCGAGGTAGGCCGCCGCCGCGCGGCGCGGGTCGTCGCCCCGCTCGTAGAGCTGGGCCAGGAACTCGAGCTCGACCTCCGACCGCTCGACGAATTTGACCTCGAGCCACTGGGCGGCGATGCGATGCCAGCGCTGGCGCTTGTCGGCGTCGGTCATGCGCCACACCAGGTCGCGTTCCAGGTTGTGCTTGAACACCACCTCGGTCTCGCCGGGGATGCTGGAATCCTCGGGCGGCAGCATGAGCAGGTAGTCGCGCTCGACCAGCCGTTCGACGCGGCGCAGGACCTCGGCCCGCATGCCGTCGTCGGCCCAGCCCTCGGGCGGCGGCACGGGCGGGGGCTTGCCCCTCTCGACCTTGGGCTCCCTGTCGAGGCGCGCCATCGCCGCGATGGCGTTGACCCAGAAGACGTTGCCGAAAACGGCGCCCCGCTCGAGCAGGTCGCGCGCGTCGGGGTCGAGCGCGGCGATGCGCGCCTCGATCGCCTCCTCGACGGTGATGGGGAGCTCGGTCTCGCCCGCGCGATCGGCGTCGATGCGCCACGTCGGCCCCGACGCGTCGATCGTGCCGTTGGCGAGGAACACGCGCACCAGCTCCTCGAGGAAGAACGGGTTGCCGCCGGTCATCTCCACCGCGTCCTCGACGAGCGACACCGGCACGTGCTCGGCGCGGCGGAGGAGGTTGCGGAATACCAGCGCGGCCAGCGGCGGCTCCAGGTTGCGCAGCTCGAGGCGGGTGGCGTCGCCGGCATGCTCGCCGAAGTGCGGCCGCCGGATGAGCAGGTCGGGCCGCGCGCCGAGCACCAGCATGACGGACGATCCGCTGAGGCTCTCGCCCAGCTCCTCGAGGACGCCGAGCGTGTCGTCGTCGGCGAGGTGGAGGTCGTCGAGGATGAGGACGAGCGGCGACGCCTGCGCGTCGAGCTCGAGGAACCGGCGGAGGAGCGCGCGGGCGATCTCGTCGTGCTGGCGTGGGTTGTCCTCGAACGCGCGCAGGAACGGCGATTCGGCGTAGCGGAAACCGATGAACGTGCCGAGGAAGTGGACGACCTCGTCGACGCGCCGGTCGCCGAACGCGACCTGCACGACGTCGCGGAAGCGCGCGCGCGCCTCCTCGCTGTCGTCGTTCTCGGCGATGCCGATGCGGGCGCGCAGGACGCGGAGGATCGCCGAGTAGCGCGCGCCGGGCGACGTCGCGCTCCCCTCGAACACGCGCGTGGGCTCGGTGACGGCGGCGACGAACTCGTGGGCCAGGCGGGTCTTGCCCGTGCCCTGGTTGCCGACGAGCACCACGACCTGCGGCGCGTGGTACGAGCGGGCGCGGTCGAGCAGCGCCGCGAGCGTCTTGAGCTCGGCGTCGCGGCCGACCAGCGGGCTTACCTGGCCGCGGACCGCGAACGGTTCGCCGGAGGTGGACAGTCGACGGGGCACGGACAGCGAATTCTACAATGTTTCGCCGCGTCAGAGCCCGGCCTCCCGCCGCCGCGCGGCGACGAGATCGAGGAGCTCGGCGACCGGCCGGGTGTTGAGGACGTGGGTCTTCTCGACCCACGCCCGGCGGGCGATGTAGACCGCGCCCAGGACTCGCCCCACCGCGGCGGCGTCGTGGGCGTCCGAACCGATGCACAGCCACGCGCCGCGCTCGCGCGCCATGAACGCGTGGACGTCGCCGAGGTCCAGCCGGTCGGGGTGGGCGTTGAGCTCGAGGGCGACGTCGCTGCGCGCCGCCGCGGCGACGAGCTCGGGCAGGTCGATGTCGAGCGCGTCGCGGATGCCCACGATGCGCCCGGTGGGGTGGCCGAGGGCGTCGATCGCCCCCGACTCGATCGCCGACACCAGGCGCGCGGTCAGCTGGGCGCGGGGCTGGTCGAGCGCCTCGTGGGCGGCGCCGATCACCCAGTCGAGCTGGTGGAGGAGCGCGGCGGGCGCGTCCAGTCGCCCGTCGGGGAGGATGTCGACCTCGGCGCCGGCGAGGAGGCGCGGCCGGCCGCCGGTCCGCTCGTTCTCGGCGCGCACGCGCCGGATGGCGTCGCGCACCCCCGCCTCGCCGAGGAGGCGGAAGTGATCCGCGATCGCCACGTAGCCCAGGCCGCGCGCGGCCGCGGCGGCGGAGATCTCCTCCAGCGACGCGCGCCCGTCGCCCGCCGACGAGTGGACGTGCAGGTCGCCGACGACGTCGCCTTCCTCGAGGATGACGGGCAGCGTCCAGGCGATGGCGCGCTCGACCTCGCCGCGATTTTCGCGCAGCTCGGGCACGACGTACTGCATGTCGAGGGCGCGGAATAGGTCCGCCTCTTCGCTGCCGCCGGGGAGCCGGTCCCCCGCGCCGGCGTCGGTCCACACGCCGTGCTCGGTGATCTTGTAGCCGAGCTTGAGGCCGTGCATGCGCACGGCGATGACGTGCTCCTTGGCCCCGGAGAACGCGTGCAGCCCCCAGCCGAAGTCGCCCGGCGGGACGCAGAAGAAGTCGACCTGCATCCCGCTCCAGGTGACCACCGACGTCCGCCCGCCGCGCGAGTAGACGTGCTCGGTGCGCGGGTGGGCGGCGGCCGCCTCCCCCACGCGCTTGTAGTCGTCGGTGCCGACGAGATAGTCCACGTCCCCGATGAGCTCGTGCTTGCGGCGGATCGACCCGCAGAACGAGAACTGCGCGACGCTCGGCAGCGCGGCCAGCATCTCGCCGTAGGGCGCGGCCTCCTTCTCCGCCAGCTCGCGACGCACCTTGTGCGGGGGGCGGCGGGCGGCGTCGATCGCCTGGAGCAGCTCGTCGGAGCGCCGCCCCTTCAGGCTGGGGAACGCGGCCAGGCGCCCGGACAGGAGCGCCGCCTCGAAGTCGTCGAGATTGTGCACGCCGAGGCGATCGCGCAGCGCGCGCGCCGTGGTCGGCCCGATGCCGGTGATGCGCGCGACCGCGACCAGGCCGCCGGCGGCGGCGCGCTCGGCGTCGAGCTCGGCGAGCCGTCCGGTGCGGAGGAGCTCGTCGACGCGCCGCACGATCCCCTCGCCGATGCCGGTGACCAGGTCGAGCGCCCGCCGCGCCAGCAGGTCGCCGACCGGCTCGGTCAGGCGCTCGATCGCGCGCGCCCCCGCGCGCAGGGCGCGCACCCGGTAGGTCGTGTCCGGCTCGTCGCGGAGCTCGGCGAGGTCGGCGAGCTCGAGGAGCGCGGCGGCGACCTCTCGATTCGTCATTTGAACCGGGCGGCTGCGAGCCCTCGCCGCCCCCCCGTCGGGCAGAGCCCGCCGGGGCCCCCCTTCGCATTCGCTTCGCTCATGCGACTCCGTGCTTCTTCAAGAGCTTATGCAAGTACTTGCGGTCCATGTCGCCGTCGCGCGCCGCCTGCGAGATGTTGCCCCCGGCGCGGTGAAGGAGCCAGGTCACGTAGCGCCGCTCGAACTCGTCGGACCAGCGCTCCTTCTGGGCCCGGAACGGCAGGCCGGCGTCGAAGCCGGGGTCGGCGGCCGCCCCGGCCTGCGGGAACGCCCGGGCCACGACGTCGCGCAGCTCGTCCAGGTTCCCCGGCCAGTCGTGCGCGGCGAGCCAGGCGACCTCGGCCGCGGCCAGCGCGCGCCCGGCCGCGGCGGCGAACGCCTGCGCCAGCGCGGGCACGTCGTCGCGCCGCTCGCGCAGCGGCGGCAGCCGCACCGTCACGCCGGACAGCCGCTGCGCCAGCTCGTCGCGGAACCGTCCCCGCTCCACCTCGGCGGCGAGCGGCCGCGACGACGCCGACACCACGCGCGCGTCCAGACGGCGCCCGCCGCGCCGGGGCTCGCGCTCGGCCAGGACGCGCAGGAGCTTCCCCTGCGCCTCGGCGCCGAGCTCGGCCGGCTCCACGAGGAACAGCGTCCCGCCGTGCGCCCGTTCCAGCGCCGGGCGCGGGCCGTGAAGGTCCTGCTCCACCGCCGCCGGCGGCCGCCGGCAGTCCACCGCCACGAACGGGCCCTTGCGCGAGCGCTCGTGCAGCGTCCGCGCCGCCAGCTCCTTCCCCGTCCCCGGCTCCCCCTCGAGCATGACCGCGACGTTCACCGCGGCGGCCGCGTCGAGCGCGGCCAGCGCGTCGCGCGCGGCCCCCGCGGCTTCGAGCGGGCCGAAGCGAGCGAGCGGAGCCAGCTCGACGCGCTCGGCGAGCGGCGTGAACTTGAGCTGGGCCGCGCCCGCCGAGACGACCGACCCGACGCGCAGGTACCCCGACTGGATCTGCGCCCCGTCGAGAAACGTGCCGTTGGTCGACCGCAGGTCGCGCACGAGCCACCCCTTGCCGTCGCGCACGATCTCGAAGTGCTCGCGCGACACCGTCTCCTCGTCGAGGACGATGTCGTTGCCGGGCGCCTTGCCCGCCGTCACCACGTCGGCCCACAGCACCCACTCGCGCCCGCGCTCCTTGCCCCGCACCGCGGTGAGCTTGATCTTCTGCAGGGCGAGCGCGGCCATCACCGTAGCGTTTCTTGCAGGAACTGCCCCAGGAGGGCCAGCACCTGCCGCGGGATCTCGTGCCCGCCGGGGAATGGGACGAACCGCACCTCGAGCCCCGCGCCGGCGAGGAGGTCGCGCAGGCGCGTCGCCCCCTGGTAGGAAAGCAGTGGGTCGGCGGTGCCGTGGCTCTGGAACACCTTGAGCCCCCCGCGGCGCGGCAACAGCGGCGCCCACTCCTTCGCGGCGACGAGCGTGCCGGAAAGGAGGACGAGCCCGGCCAGGGGGATGTCGGTGCGCGCGGCCAGGTCCGCCGACAGCATCGCCCCCTGGGAGAAGCCGCCCAGGACGAGGGGCGCGGTCGGTGAGCGGCGGCGCAGCTCGCCGAGGACGGCCTCCAGCTTGGCGGCGGCGTCGGCCAGCCCCTCCGGGATCTCGCCGGACAGGTCGAAGCCGCGCCCCGCGTGCATGCTCATCTCGATGCGGAGGAGGTCGATCATCCACCAGGCGCGCGCGTCGCCGAGGGCGCCGCCCAGCGACAGCGGCGCCTCGGGGAAGAAGAAGCGCGTTCCCGGCGGGGCGGGCAGAACCTCCCCGAGCGGCACCAGGTCGTCGCCGGGGGCGCCGAAGCCGTGGCACAGGACGACGAGGGGACCGTCGCCGCCGCCGCGGTCGTCGTCCCCGGCCGTGGCCCACACCGTCAGGTCTCCGATCGTCTCGCGCCTCATGGTGACCTCGCCTGAAGGAACGCGGCCTCGCGCCAATATAGCTCGACCCGATTCTTCCCCGCCGCCTTGGCGCGGTAGAGCGCAGCGTCGGCGCGCTCGACGAGGTTCCCCGCCTCCGCCGCGCCGCTCTCGGGGAAGCAGGCCACGCCAAGCGACGCGCTCACGCCCACGACCCGGCCGTCGTGCACGACGCGCACCTCGCCGATGTCGTGGCGGATCCGCTCGGCGACCGCGTGGGCGTCGAGCATCGCGGTGCGGGGGAGGATGACCGCGAACTCCTCGCCGCCGTAGCGGGCGGCGATGTCGACGCCGCGCAGGCAGCGGCGCATCGCCTGGGCGACGTCGCGCAACACGCGGTCGCCGAGCGCGTGCCCGTGGCGGTCGTTGAGCTGCTTGAAATCGTCGATGTCCAGGAGCACCACCGAGAACGGCACCTCGAACCGCCGCGACCGCTCGAGCTCCTCGGCGAGGCGCGCGTCGAAGTACCGGCGCACGTACAGCCCGGTGAGCCCGTCGACGGTGGCCAGCTCGTACAGGCGCGCGTTGTGGATCGCCACCGCCGCCTGGGCGCCGATCGCCTCGAGCACGCGCTCCTCCGCCGCGCCGAACGCCCCGCGCTCGCGACTCTGCACCGACAGGACGCCGATCGCGTCGTCGTAGATGACGATGGGGACGCCCAGCCAGGAGCACACGCCGGGGTCGTTCTTTCCCACCAGCTCGCTCCGGTCGAGGTCGGCGATCCGCAGCGGCCGGCGGTGCTTGATGACCCACGCCGACACGCCCTCGTCCTCGCGCGCGCGCAGGCGCTCGAACCGGCGCCGGTCGCGGTCCATCCAGTCGACGACGAACCCGTCCCCGTCGCGGTGGGACAGCGTGAACAGCTCCGCCGCCGGGACGGCGGCCAGCGTCTCGCGGGCGATCGCCTCGGTGAGCTCGGGGAGCTCGAGCGTCGACGCCAGGGCGTGCGCGGTGCGGTTCAGCGTCTCCAGCTCGGCGACCCGCCGGCGCAGGTCCTCCGATGCGTGCGACAGCCGATTGAACACGTAGTTGACGAGGAGGTAGGTGAGCCCGGTCAGCACGAATCCGAGCG
Source organism: Haliangiales bacterium (assembly GCA_035259575.1). Taxonomy (GTDB): domain Bacteria; phylum Myxococcota_A; class Polyangia; order Haliangiales; family SHYZ01; genus DATFWE01. The sequence continues at coordinate 3,161 of DATFWE010000195.1, read as the reverse complement.
GGCGGTCGGGGCGGTAGACGTAGATCACCACCGCGGACAGGGGCAGGAGCGATGCCTCGGCGAGCATCCCCGGGACGGCCCCGCGCGCATAGACGTGCGGGGCCAGGCCGGAAAGGACGAGGCGCGCGCCCTGGATGAGGTAGTGGCCGAGGAGGAGCGCCACGCCGAGCGCGACGACGCGGGCGAGAACGATGAGCTCGTCCATTTGCTGGAGCTCGGCGCCGAGCGCGCGGCCGAGGAGCATGAGCAGCCCGCCGGTCATGCCGCCGAAGTAGAACGCGAACAGCAGCCGCTCCCCGGCAGAAGCGCGCGAGCCCGCCGACGACGGGCGGCACAGCGCGTCGATGGCCAGCGCGACCGCCACCATCCATCCGGCGCCGAGCGGTCCGAGACAGCCCACCGCGGCGATGTAGAACGCGGAGTCGAGGGCGACGAGCGGCCCCGCCCGCAGCCGAAACGCCATGCTGCGCGTCGCGATGATGACGCACAGGAACAGGACGTAGGGGAGCAGGGGCGCAAGAACGGGCGGGCCGGCGAGCGCGAGCGCACCCCAACCCACCGATCCGAGCACGGCCATGAATGCGAGGGGCGCCCGCCGCGACGACACCGCGATGGTTCTACATTGGATCGGCGCCGAGGGGTACCGGCAAATATGGTAAGGTCCCCGCGCACGAACGGAGGACATCATGGGACTTCTCGACGGCAAAGTTGCGGCGATCACCGGCGCCGGCGGCGGCATCGGCCGCGCGCACGCGCTCCTGTTCGCCCGGGAGGGCGCCAAGGTCGTGGTGAACGATCTGGGCGGCGCCCGCGACGGTACGGGCAGCGGTCACACCATGGCGGAGAAGGTGGTCGAGGAGATCAAGGCCGCCGGCGGCCAGGCCGTGCCGAGCTACGACGACGTGAGCGAGCGCGCCGGCGCCGACAACATCGTCAAGACCGCGCTCGACGCGTTCGGGCAGCTCGACATCCTCGTCAACAACGCGGGCATCCTGCGCGACAAGACGCTCCTCAAGATGGAGGACGCGATGTTCGACCTGGTGGTGAAGGTCCACCTGCGCGGGACCTACCTGTGCACCCAGGTCGCCGCCAAGCACATGGCCGATCGCGGCAAGGGCGGCCGCATCGTCAATACATCGAGCGTGTCGGGGCTGCTCGGGAACTTCGGCCAGGCGAACTACTCCGCCGCCAAGGCCGGCATCTACGGCTTGACCCGCACCGCGTCGATGGAGCTCAAGAAGTACGGCATCACCGTGAACGCGCTCGCCCCCGTCGCCGTCACGCGTCTCACCGAGGACCTGCCGATGATCAAGATGCTGCCGAACGCGCAGGAGCTGCTCGCGCCCGAGCACATCGCCCCGGCCGCGCTGTTCCTCGCGTCGGACGCGGCCGGGGACATCACCGGGCAGGTGCTCGCCGTCGAGGGGCCGCGCCTCTACCTGTTCAAGATGATCCAGACCAACGCCGTGAACGCCAAGGATGGGAAGGAGTGGACCGCGGAGGAGATCCGCGAGCGGTGGAAGGAAATCGCGGGCTAGGACCCGATCGAGTAGTCGATGATGACCACCCCGCGCGGGGGGTCCTCCTCGCCCGTTCCCGGCTTCCGACCGTCCCCGCCGCTCTCGTCCCGCTTCTCTTTGTCCGGCGGCCCATGCAAGGGGAGCTCGATCACCGCCGGCTCCCGGCGGTCACGCTCCTCTTCGCGCCGCTTTATCTCCTCAATGATCCACGGATCCAGCATGGGATCACCTCTGCGTACGGGATGGCGCACGTTCACTATCTCATGCAAGGAATACGCCCGCAAACCCAATTTCTTGAGCAAGTTGGCTCTCGAAGAGATCGACGTGAGGTTACTCACAAATATTCGATGCGGGCGCGGTCGGGGACGTTTCGCGCGGGAACTAGTCTGGATCCGCGATCTTCCACACGCCGTCCTCGCGGACGAATTTGACCTCGAAGCGCTCGCCGTACGGCATGCGGGCCTCGTCTCCCTGGGTCTCGATGGGGTTGTCGAGGTTCGCCGCGAGGAGCCGCATCATCTGGCGCGCGTCTTCGTTGTCCGCCCCCTCGAACTGCTCGCGGACCTTCTCGGTCGTCATATCCTTGCGCCACTTGTCGGGTACGAAACGGAGCACGACCTCCCACCGCTTGAGCTCGACGGCGCGCACGAACGACCGCAGCGCGTGCGCCGGCGTGTCCTGCGGATAGAAGTCGAGCGGATCGGACGCGATCCGCCACTGGCCGTCCTCGACCAGGAGCGGCAGCTCGTCGCGGAGGTCGTCGTAGAGGAACTTCGCGCTGAGCTCGACGCGCCGGCCCCCCGACGACAGGCGCGTCACGGTCTCCTTCACCTCGCGCGGGCTCTCCTGCATGCGCTTGACGAACTCGGCGCGGCTGTGGTCGCGCCGGTAGCGCTCGGACATGAAGTCGTACGCGCGCGAGAAGTCGCTCGCGCGCAGCGCCGCCACGTAGCCGTCGACGGCGGACAGCGGCTTGCCCGCCGAGGAGCCACAACCGGACAGAAAGAGGACCAGCAGAATCGCCGAGCGGGGTCGCACCAACCAAGTGTAGATCGCTTCTACTTCTTCTCCATCTTCTCGGCCGCGCCCTGGGCGAAGGCGAGACCCGGAACCAGGAGCGCACCGATGTCTACTCGTCGATACCGGGTACTGGAGTGGCGGCCGCGGCGACGCTCCAGCGCAGCTTGTAGATCTCGGTCGACGCGCCGGCCTTGGCGCGCACGCGCACGAACGCGGGCGCGCCGGGCGCGATGGGCGCGGCGACGATCTTCTCCGCGCCGCCCTTCTTGGCGGAGTCGACCGGACCGAGGAGCACCTTGCCGCCGGGGCCGAGGAGCGTGACCTCGACGTCGAGCCCGGGCGGCGGCTCGACCGTCACCGACAGCGAGCGCGGCCCCGGCGCCGGGTCGAGGCGGAACACGTCGACGTCGGTCCCCGCCAGCGTACCCACCCGCGTGCCCGCCTCCGTCCCCGGCACGTCCGCCAGGGGCGACGCGGTCTCCGGCGTGTCGTTCGGCTCGCTCTCCTCGTCGAGCTGTGCCGCGCGGACCGAGGCAGTGATCGTGTAGCGTTCGTCGGGGTTCGCCGCATCCCCCGACACCACCGCGAACACGAACGGCGCCTGCGGCGGGATGGCCACGC
>DATFWE010000194.1:0-20009 GCA_035259575.1 Haliangiales bacterium | reverse complement strand
CTACTTGTCGTCGAGGAGCTCGCGCAGCTGCCACCGCGCGAACGTCTCGGCCTTCTCCATCTCGGCCTGGAGGTGCTCGATCAGCGCGGCCTCGCGCTCCTCCGGCGGGAGCTTGAAGATCTCGCTCATCCGGTGGTGCGAGGTCCCGACGATGTACCCCATCTGCCGAGCGTCCCGAACGGCCTTGCTGCGCATCAGTCCAGCACTCCTATCATCGATAAGATGCTGGCGAGCGACTGCGCTGTCAACACTTCCACCTGCTCGGGAAAGCGAAAATGATTCGCTCGGTTGGACGTGATGGTCAGCACCCCGACCGGGTCGCCCTCCGGGACCGAGCTGGCATAGATCGGGGCGCAAACGCTGGAAACGTAGTTTTCTTCATCACTTGGGTACTCGGCGCGCCAGCCGTCCACGTCCTGCAGCCGGGGGGAGACCAGGAGCTCCCCCTCCGCGGCCAGGCCCACGTGGCCCTCGCCCACCGGCCACCCGCGGTCGTGGGTGACGATCTCGGGGTGGTGGCGGCGCGCGAAGACCTCGAGCCGATCCCCCCGGCGCTTGTGGACCACGAAGTTGTAGCGGTCGTCGGGGCCGAAATCGAAGAGCTGCGTGCGGTAGGTCACGACCACCGCGAGCACCTTGGCGAGAAGATCCCGCCGCCGCTCGGGTGTGGCCCCGGCGGCGCGCATCTCCGCGTGCGCCTGCCCTAGCGCCTCGTCGAGCTGCAGGCGGGCGAGCGCGTAGGGCACCATGCGCAGCGCCATGCGCTCGAGCTCGCGGTGGGGCTTCTGGTAGCTCACGAACAGCGCGCCCAGGCGCGCGTCCACCGCCTTCTTCAGGTACGTGACCGAGCCGTCCCACTCCTCGTGGATCCAGTTGTCGTGGGGGACGCGGCGCACGGCGTCGATGAAGCGGTAGACGTCCGGATCGAGCTTGCCGGGAAGGGGCTCGTTCGCCCGCCTCGCCTGGGCGATGCGCATCGCCTCGAACGCGGCGTCCTTGAGGATGAACACGATCACGGGGATGCCGAGGTAGCGGGCCTCGTCGTACTCGCGCCAGGTGATCGACTGCTCGGTGCCGCGGTACCGGCCGCCGTAGCGCCAGCCGATGAGGAGGATGAACAGGTGGCTGCCCTCGATCGCGCGCAGGCAGGCATCGTGCGAGTGCACCGCGGGATCGACGGGGAACTCTGGATCCTCGCTCTCGCGCACGTCGATCCCGCGCCCCTTGAGCCAGGTGCGGATGTCGTGGCGGACCGGGCCGAAGTCGCGCACGGTCGAGCTCACGAACACGGTGAAGCGGCTGGACACGGGCGGAGATTAGCACCCCGGTCTCACAGCGGTGTCCCGGGTGGTCCAAGGCGAAGACACACCTTGGTCCAGGACGACACCGTGTCGTGTCATCGCGCCCGCGGCGGCGACCGGATTCCGAGCATTTGGGGTCGCGGCGCCGCGCGGTCCACGCAGACCGGCAAGGGCGCGGCCGCGGTGGGGATCGCGGCGAACGCGTGGTACCGCCTCGAGGTCCTCGTCGTCGGCACGACCATCACGGTGACGCTCTACGACGACAAGGGCACGCAGGTCGACCAGCTGGCCGAATTCGCCGACCGGGCGACGATCCAGGGCGGCGTCGCGTTCGGCGTGGCCGGCTCGGCGGTGCTCGACACGATCACCTGGGTCGACGGCCAGGACTTTACCGCGTTCGCCGGCTCGGGCGGCACCGCGGCGTACTACGCGACGTGCCCGCCGGGGACCGTCGTGACCGGCATGTTCGGCAACGCCGCCGCCGCCGTCGATTTGCTCGGCCTCCATTGCGGGACGATCACGCCCGACGCCGCGGCGCCGGGCGGATACACGATCGCGCCGAGCGGGGACATCCCGGCGCAGGGCGGACCCAACCCGAACCCGTTCGATGCTCCGTGCGGAGGGCGCGGCATCGTCACCGGGGTGACGGTGCTGGTCGACACCAGCTACACCCCGATGGGGATGGGCGGGTTCCAGCTCACGTGCACCGAGTACGACCTCGCCGGCGGGCCAGGCACGTATCGACTGGTCAACGGCGCCTCGCACCAGACGGCCAAGGTGGGCGCGGCGCAGGGCGCCGACGTGTACTCGCCCGTCGTCCTTCCGTGCACCGGCGGTCGCGGGCTCACGATGGTCCGCCTCGATGTCGGCCCCTGGCCGGTCTACAACCCGTTCACCGTGATGGACGGCATCTCCGGCATGTGCCGCGACGTGACGCCGAATTGACCCTGAAATCGACGACGATCAGCCCGCCGCCTGCACGCGGATAGCCAGCTTTCCCTTGTGCCGGTTGTCGGCGACGATCTGGTGCGCCTCGGCGGTCTTGTCGAACGGGAACACCTTGTCGAGCACCGGCCGGATCTTCCCCTCCATGACCAGACGGTTGGCCCGCTCGGCCTGGTGCGCGTTCGCGAAGTGCGACCCGATGATCGACTTCTGCCGCATCCACAGGTAGCGCACGTCGAAGTTGAGCTCGAAGCCGCTGGTCGCGCCGCAGATCACGATCTTGCCGAACTTCTTGGCCACCAGGACCGACGTGGGGAACGTCTCCTTGCCGACGTGCTCGAACACCACGTCGGGGTCCTTGCCGCCGGTGAGCCTGCGGATCTCCGCCCCGAACGCGCGCGACGCCTCGGCCCCCTTGGTGAAGTCGTACTGCGACCGGTTGATGACGAGGCTGGCGCCGAACTCGCGCACGAGATCGACCTTGTCGAGCGACGACACCACCGCGATGGGCGTCGCGCCCATGAGGCGGCAGAGCTGCACCGCGAACACGCCGAGGCCGCCGGCCGCGCCCCACACCAGCACGTGCTCGCCCGGCCGCACCCGCGCCTGGTCGACGAGCATGCGGTAGGCGGTGAAGTACGTCAGGCCGTACGACGCCGCCTCCTCCCACGACAGGTGCGGCGGGCGCGGCAGGAGCTGCTGCGCCTGCACGCGCGTGAACTGGGCGAAGCTGCCCCAGCTCGTCTCGTACCCCCAGATTTTCTGCTCGTGGCATGCCATGGGGTCGAGGCCGTTGCACTCGTAGCACTGGCCGCAGCTCTGGTTGCAGTGGATGACGACCTGGTCGCCGGGCTTCCACCGCTTGACCTCGGCGCCGACCTTCCACACCAGCCCGGCGGCGTCGGAACCGGCGATGTGGAACGGCCCGCTGTGCATGCGGAACACGCTCACCGGTTTGCCGCGCGCGGCCCACACGCCGTTGTAGTTGACCCCGGCCGCCATGACGAGGACGAGGACCTCCGTCGCGCCCAGCTCGGGCACCGGCACCTCCTCCATCTGCATGGCATTCTGCGGCTCGCCCTCGCGCTCCTTGCGGATGGTGAAGGCGAGCATCTTGTCGGGCACCTCGCCGAGGGACGGGACCGTTCCAAGCTCAAGTCGTCTCATCGACATCGCCTCCTCGCGTCGGCTCGCCGCTCCAGGTCGCTCGGCTGCGCCTCGCTCCAGGGTCGCGTCATTGCTCGCCTCCGCTCGTCGGCTGGGGGCGCCTCTCCACCAGCTCGACCAGCGTTCCCCCCATGGCCTTGGGGTGAAGGAACGCCACCAGGTGACCGCGCGCGCCCGGACGCGGCGCGCGGTCGATGAGCGGGACGCCGGCCGCCTCCAGGCGCGCCAGCGCGGCGCGAATGTCCGTCACGGCGAACGCCAGGTGGTGCAGGCCGTCGCCCCGCTTGGCCAGAAACTTCACGAGGCCGTCGTTGCCCGCCATGGGCGACACGAGCTCGACGGCGGCGGCGCCGTCGGGAAGATCGACGAACGCCGCCTCGGTCTTCTGCGCATCGACGCACTCGCGGTGGGCCACGGCGAGCCCGAGCAGGCTCGACCACAACGCCCCGGCGTCGTCCATCTTGCTCACGCAGACGCCGACGTGGTCGATCCCCAGGACGAGACCGTCAAGCAGCATGCTCGCGGATCTCGCGGAACGCGCCCGTGCGGACGAGCGCCCACACGTCCTCGTGCGCCGATACCGTCTCCTTGCGGTAGTCGAAGAAGCCGAGGCCGGACTTCTTGCCGAGGTGGCCCTGCTGCGTGAGGCGGCGGAGGAGCGCCGGCGGACTGTAGCGGACGTCGTGGAACTCGGCGAACAGCAGCTTGGCCATGGCGTAGACGATGTCCAGGCCGATGAGGTCGCACAGGGCGAGCGGGCCGACCGGATGGCCGCAGCCGAGGCGCATGGCGGTGTCGATCTCGTCGGGCCGGGCCAGCCCCTGCTCGTAGGCGGCGATGGCGCCGACGAGATAAGGCACGAGCAGGCGGTTCACGACGAACCCGGACGAGTCCATCACCGGGACGACGGTCTTGCCCAGGCGGGCGAGGAAGCGCGTCGCGGCGGCAAGGACTTCGCCGTCGGTGCCGGGGAGGTGCACCAGCTCGACGAGCTTCATCGCCGGGACCGGCGAGAAGAAGTGCATGCCGATCGTCCGGTCCGGGCGCGCGCACGCCATCTCGGAGATGCGCAGCGTCGACGTGTTCGAGGCGAAGATCGCGCGCGACCCGACGATGGCGATGAGCTCGGCGAACAGCGCCTGCTTGGCGGGGAGGTCCTCGACGATGCTCTCGATGACGAGATCGACGCCGGCGAGCGCGGTCCGTTCGCACGTGACCATCAGGCGGTCGAGGGCGGCGTCGCGCGCCTCGGCGGTGAGCTTGCCCCGCTCGACGGCCTTGGCCAGCGACTTCTCGATGCGCTTGCGCGCGTCGAGCGGGCTGCCCGGCGTGGCCTTGCACAAGACGACGTCGAAGCCGGCGAGGGCCGCCACCTCCGCAATCCCGGTGCCCATGAGCCCGGCGCCCACGATGCCAATCGTCTGGATGTCGGTCATTTCGCTCCTCCTTTATTGTCCGCCTTCGCTCGCTCCGGCTCGCCGCTCCGGGTCGCTCGGCTGCCCCTCGCTCCAGGGTCGCGTATCTCCTCGCCTTCGCTCGCTGCGGCTGCCAAGTCCCTGACTCGCGACACGATCTGGGGAAGCGTCGCCTCCTGGCCGAACACGTCGGCGACGCCAAGCTCCTTGAGACGGGGCACGTCGGCGTGCGGGATCACGCCGCCGACGACCACGGGGATGTCGAGCTCTCGCTCGCGCAGCAGCGCGGCGATGCGCGCGCAGATGGTCTCGTGCGCGCCCGACAGGATGGACAGGCCGATGACGTCGACGCTCTCCTGCGCCGCGGTGGCGACGATCGCCTCGGGGGACACGCGCAGGCCGGTGTAGATCACCTCCATGCCGGCGTCGCGCAGCGCCGAGGCGATGACCTTGGCGCCGCGATCGTGGCCGTCGAGGCCCGGCTTGCCGACGAGTATGCGGGGTCGCCTGGCCATCAGAACACGGGCGGCACGTACGTGCCGAAGACGCGCCGGAGCACGCCGGTGATCTCGCCGACGGTGGCGTAGGCGCGCACCGCCTCCACCACCGGGGGCATGAGGTTGTCGGTCGAGCGCGCCGCCGCGCTCAGCCGCTCGAGCGCCGCCGCCGTCCGCGCCGCGTCCCGCTCGGCGCGCACCTTGCGCACCCGCTCCACCTGCGCCCGCTCGAGCTCCAGGGGCACGCGGTGCACTTCCACGTCGTGCTGGTTCTCTTCGGGCGACGCGAAGCGGTTCACCCCGGGGATGACCACCTCCCCCGACTCCAACTTGCGCTGCCACTCGTAGGCGCGCTCGCCGATCTTCCGCTGCACCCAGCCCGAGCGCAGGCATTCGACCATGCCGCCGCGGCGGTCGATCTCGTCCATGACGCCGCGGATCGCGCGCTCCATCTCGTCGGTGAGCGCCTCGACGAAGTACGATCCGGCCAGCGGGTCGACCGTCGCGGCCACGTCCGTCTCGTAGGCGACGATCTGCTGCACGCGGAGCGCCGTCTTGGCGGCGAGCTCGGTGGGGATCGCGTAGGCCTCGTCGTAGGCGGCGGTGAACACCGACTGGAGGCCGCCCAGCGCCACCGCCATCGTCTCGATGGTGGTGCGAGCGATGTTGTTGAGCGGCTCCTGCTTGGTGAGCGAGTGGCCGCCGCACACGCAGGCGCTGCGCAGGCGCTGCGAGTCGGCGCGGTCCGCGCCGAACCGGTCGCGCATCGTCGCCGCCCAGATCCGGCGCGCGGCCCGGTACTTCGCGATCTCCTCGAAGAAGTTGGTGTACGTGTACCAGAAGAACGACAGCCGCGGCGCGAACGCGTCCACCGCCAGGCCGCGGTCGACGCACGCGCGCGCGTAGGCCACGCCGGCGGACAGCGTGTAGGCCGCCTCCTCGACGGGATTGGCGCCGGCGTCGCGGTAGTGCGACGCGATGGAGATGGGGTTGAACCGCGGCAGCTTGTCGGTGCAGTACTGGATGACGTCGACGCACAGGCGCAGCGACGGATCGATGGGGAACACCCACGCGCCGCGCGAGCCGAACTCCTTGAGCAGGTCGTTCTGCACCGTGCCGGCGATGCGCTCGGGCGCGACGCCCTGCTTCTCCGCCGTCGCCTGATACATGGCGAGCAGGATCGGCGCGGTCGCGTTGATGGTGAACGACGTCGTCACCTGATCGAGCGGGATGCCGGCGAAGATCTCCTCCATGTCGGCGAGCGAGTCGATCGCCACGCCGACGCGGCCGACCTCGCCCGCCGCGTCGGGCGCGTCGGAGTCGTAGCCGAGCTGCGTCGGCAGGTCGAGCGCGACCGACAGCCCCGTCTGCCCCTCGGCGAGGAGGTAGCGGAAGCGCTCGTTGGTCTCGCGCGGCGTGCCGAAGCCGGCGTACTGCCGCATCGTCCACAGCTTTCCCCGGTACATCGTGGGGTAGATGCCGCGCGCGAACGGATACTCGCCGGGCGCGCCGAGCCTGGCGTCGAGATCGGGCGCGAGGTCCGCCGCGGTGTAGAGCGGCTTGATCTCGATGCCCGATCGCGTCGTCTTCTTGGTCATGACTCCAGGAGCCGCCGGGCGATCACCTCGTACTGGATCTCGCTCGTCCCCTCGAAGATCCGGAACACCCGCGCGTCGCGCCAGTAGCGCTGCGCCGGGTACTCGCGCGAATAGCCGTAGCCGCCGAACACCTGCAGCGCCTCGCTCGTCACGCGCTCGGCCATCTCGGCGCCGAACGCCTTGGCGTAGCCGGCCTCGAGGTCGGCGCGGCGCCCCTCGTCCTTGGACGCGGCCGCGAAGTAGCAGAGCTGGCGCGCCGCCTCGAGCTCGGTCGCCATGTGGGCGAGCTTGTGGCGGATGACCTGGTGCTCGGCGATGGGCTTGCCGAACTGCACCCGCTCGCGCGCGTACTTGATCGCCGCCTCGAGCGCGGCCTGCGCCACGCCGACGGCGCGCGCGGCCGTCTGGATGCGCGCGTACTCGTAGGTGGCCATGAGCTGGTAGAAGCCCTTGCCCTCCTCGCCGCCGAGGAGGTTCTCCTTCGGGCAGAGGTAGCCGTCGAACCCGAGCGAGTAGGACTTCATCCCCTTGTAGCCGATGGTGGGGATGGCGCCGCCGGACAGCTGCGGCGGGCAGAAGTCGTCGCCCGGCTCCTTCTCGACGAGGAGGATGGACAGCCCCTTGTGGCGCGGGTGCGCCTCCGGGTTGGTGCGCGCCAGCACGGTGAGCACGTGCGCGCGGTTGGCGAACGTGCACCAGGTCTTCTCGCCGTGGAGCTCGTAGGCGCGGCCGTCGGCAGTCTTGGCGGCGCGCAGCTTCATCGACGCGGTGTCCGAGCCGACGTCGGGCTCGGTGAACGCCGCGGCGGTGAGCAGCTCGCCCGCGCAGATGCGGGGCAGGAAGCGCCGCTTCTGCTCGTCGGTGCCGTTGGCGAGGACCAGCGTGCCGGTGATGAGCATGCGCGTCATCACCGAGCCCACCGACAGCCAGCCGCGCGACAGCTCCTCGGTGACGATGGCCATCGACAGCGTGTCGAGCCCCATGCCGCCGTGCTCGGCCGGGAAGATCAACCCGAAGTAGCCGAGCTCCGCCATCTTGCGGATGACCGGCATCGGGATCTCCTTCTCCGCGTTGTCGAGCTCGTCGGCGATCGGCGCGATCTGCCGGTCGACGAACTCGCGGACCGAGCGACGGATCTCCTTGTGCTCTTCGGTCAACGTGGCCATCGGCTGAACACCTTTACTGCGAGTTTCAGTCTCTCTACTACGCAGTGCGTTGTCAACGCACAAATGCATTGAAAATATGGGAAAATTTGGTTTACAGTTGTTAAGGTAGGGCTTGACAAGTTAAGGTGGTTGTAAATGGACAATGTTCTCATCGGTCAGCGCCTCCGACGCCTGCGGATGGACAAGAGCTTCCGCCAGAGCGACATCGCGAAGCAGCTCGGCATCTCGCCCGCGTACTTGAACCTCATCGAGAAGGGAAAGCGCACGATCCAGTTCCCGCTCCTGTGGAAGGCGCTCGAGATCTTCGGGCAGGATCTCGAGAGCTTCATGGGCGCGCTGGGCGAGCGGCGGCCCGACGACGCGCTCGCCAAGCTGATCGACGATCCCCTGGCGCAGACGTTGGATCTCGACGAGGAGGACGTGGCGCGGCTCCAGGCCGAGCCCAAGGCGGCCACGACCATCGCGGCGCTGTTCAACCTGTACAAGAACACGCGCGCGCAGCTCGACACCGCGATGGCGAAGCTGCAGGCCGGCGACGTGCCGCGCCTCGACTACGCCCCCTCCGACGAGGTGTCGGACTTCCTCCAGGCGCACAAGAACTTCTTCCCCGAGCTCGAGGAAGAGGCCGAGGAGATGCGCCGCGACTGCCGCCTGGGGCGTCGCGTCATCTCCGACCAGCTCGTGGCCGCGCTCGGCCAGCGGTTCGGCTACACGGTCAGGTTCGTGCCGCCCGGCGTGGCCTCGTCGGTGGTGCGCAAGATCGACGTCGACCGCAAGGTGACGACGGTGTCCTCCGGCCTCACCGAGCAGCCGCTCAAGTTCCAGCTCGCCGCGACCGCCGGGCTGCTCGTCCTCGATCGCAGCCGCCTGCACGAGCGTCTCGTCGCCGACGCGCGCCCGCGCCACGCCGAGACCGCCCGGCTCATCAAGATCCACCTGGCGAACTACTTCGCCGGCGCGCTGCTCCTCCCCTACGACGACTACTATCGCGAGGCGCAGCGCACGCGGTACGACGTCGACGCGCTCGCCGACATCTTCGAGATGAGCTACGAGGCGTGCGCCCATCGTCTGTGCAACCTGTCGGATGCGCGCCGGCCGGGCATACCCCTCCACTTCCTGCGCGTGGACGTCGCCGGGAACATCTCCAAGAAGTACTCCGGCACGGGAATCAAGTTTCCGCACGGCTCGGGCTCGTGCCCCAAGTGGGCCGTCCACCAGGCGTTCCTGACGCCGTCGGTGATCACGCGCCAGTACAGCATGATGCCCGACGGGACGACCTACTTCTGCTTCGCCAAGGTCGCGCTGGCGCCGCAGCAGGGGTCGCTCGTGCGCGGCACGACCTACTCCATCGGCCTGGGGACGACGCCGGACGCCGCCAAGTACGTCGCGTATGCCCAGGATCTGCCGGCGCAGGACCTCAAGCGGACGGCCGTGCCCTGCGGGGTGTCCTGCCGCTTCTGCGAGCGCACCGACTGCAACCAGCGCGCCGCGCCGAGCTACAAGTTCGTGTTCGCCGTCGACGAGTACACGAAGAAGGACAACTTCTTCTCGCCCTTGGTCGGGGACGAGGCGGCGAAGCGCTAGAACACTGAACGGTTTGAAAGCGACCTCAAGCGTTGACGTGGTCGTGGTCGTGGTCGTGATCGCGGCCGTTGACGGCGACGGCGACGGCGACGTGCTCGACCCTCAACGGCACAGCCGGGTCAACATCGCAACGATCCTCTCCAAGAGGGGTTATCGGCACTTCGGCAACCCGCGTTGCGCGTCCGCGCGCGTCGCCGTCGCCGTCGCCGGCCACGTCGCCGTCTGCGTCCACGTTCACGGATTCGGCGTTCTAGTGACTCAGCGCGGCAGCGGCGCCATCGTCACCGCATCGGCGCGCTGGTCGAACGCGAACCGCCACAGGTAGGCGAGCCCGACCACGCCGTCCACCCCCGCCGGCAGCTCGTCGACGACGGCCACCGGCACGGCGGCGGCGCGCGTCTTCTCCACCATCATCTCGCGGGCGACGGCGAGCTGGGCGTCGTAGAAGCGCCCCGCCGCCCAGATCTTCACGCCGCCCGGCCGGCGCGCCAGGTGCGCCCGATCGGCCGCCGCCGCGGTCACGACCACGTACGCGCTGCGCTCGTCGATCACCATCGCGATCACCGCGCCGTCGATCGATCCGCGGGCGCCGGGGCCGGGGGCGGTGGGGCGGACGCGCACGACGTCGGTCCCCACGCCGTCGAACGCGGAGCAGCCGCCGTTCAGGTACGCGTTGCGCCAGCGCTCGCGCGCCTCCGCGTCGTCGTCGAGATCGCGCCCAGCGAGGGCGTACTCCAGCGCGAACGCGCCGTCGCACGTACGCCCGAGCTTGGCCGCGATCTCGGACAGCCGCCAGGCGATGTCGAGCGACGCGCGCCGCGCCAGCGACTGCGTGTAGTCGGCGGCGGCCTGGTCGAGCTCGCCCAGGCGGGCGACGTCGCTGCCGCGCCACCACCAGAAGTCGGCGTCGGTGGGGTCGTCGGCGATGAGCGCGCCGGCGACGTCCGCCGCGGCGCGCCACTCGCCCCGCTGCTCGTGCGCGTAGACGTTCGTCCACAGAAGGTAGGGATATGCGCCGCAGCGCGCCTGGAAGTCGCGCGTGAAGGCGAGGTTGCCGGCGTGGTCGCCGAGGCGGTTCAGCTCCTTGGCGAGCGTCGCCGCCGCCGGCCGCGAGCACGGCTCCTTGGCGAGCGTGTCGCGCGCGGTCTCCGCCCAGTATGTCGTCTTGCGCACGCCCCCCGTCGTCGGCTCGGCGAGCGTGCGGTCGTCGCTGCGCCGGCCGCCGATCGCCAGCACGGAGACGAGGCCGCCCATCACCACCGCGCTGATCGCGGCGGCGGCGATCCACGGCCGATATCGACGGCTGGGAGCTCGCGCGGCGCACGCGGCGCAGCGCGTCCCTTCCAGCGTCTCGATGGTGCAGGTGTCGCACAACCGCCGTTCGCAACGCCCGCACAGCCCCGTCGCCGGGACCGTCGAGTGCACGTAGCACACGGATCTGAGGATTCGCTCCGCCGCCTCCGCCCGCGCCAGCGCAGCTTCCAGCTCGTCGCGGTACGCCATGCGTTCAATTCTGCGCGCCTTCTGCGTCAGGGGAAAGGGGCACCCGTGAGGCGCGGATTGTTCAATCAGATGTCGTAGTTAGGGGAAGCGGCACACCTCCGCCGCGAACGTCCCCGCCACGTCGGCGTCCGCCGACTTGACCACCATCGCGCCGCGTACCTTCTTCGCCACGTCGAAGCGCAGCTCGTCGAAGCGGACCCACGCGTCGACTGACCGGTCCTCCGGCAGCGTCGGGCCGCCCGCCTCGGCGCGGTACCTCGCGGTCGCCTGCTGCGGCGAGCCGAGAAGCGGCACCGCCGTGCTCGCGCCGCCGAGATCGCTCAGCCACACCATCGCCGGCCCCTTGGCGTCGCGGTACGCGGCGCACGTCGGCCCGGTCGCGCCGTAGAGGACGATCGCGTTGACCTGGCGGCTCTTCGACTGCGACGACACCAGCGCCAGCGCGCGCCGCACCTCGAACGGCTTGCCCGCGAGCGTACCCGTGGCCGGATGCGCGGGCGCCTCTACGGGGAGCCCGCGCAGCGCCTCGAGCCCGCCGCCGCAGATCTCGGCGTCGAAACGACCGGCGATCTGGGCGCCGGCGATCCGCCCGCGCACGTGCTTGCCCGGCGCCAGCTCGAACGGCTCGAGATCGATGCGCAGGTAGGACGGATCGAGGCCGGAGGCCTCCATGAGCGATCGCTTGGCATATCCTGCGATCGCGCCGAACGGCGCCCCGGCAAAGAATCGGCCGCCCGGCCCGGGCGCGAGGTCGATGGTCACCACCGCGTCCCACGGCGGAGGCGCCTTCCACGGTCCATCGCCGCATGGCCCGGGGACGTCGGTGGCGCGCACGACGAGGCGCCCGCGCGCGGCGTAGGCGACGGCGTGGGGGACCCTCGTCCCGTAGGGGATGATGGTGAGGATGTCGTCGCCGGCGCGCGCGGCGCCGGCCGCGGAGACGATCGCCAGCGCCGCAACCATGCGCGGCCTCATAGCCGGACCGGCCCCGGACCGCCCGGCCCTACCTCGTTCGCCTCGACGCCTGTCCCCCCGACGATCCCCGACGTCACGCGCGTCCCGCACGCGTCGGGCGCGATCCGCGCCGAGTACCACGTCCGGCCGCGGCGGGCGACGACGTGCGTGCGCTCGCCGACGTCGCCGACGGCGCGCACGCCGTCCCAGCCGTCGGCGCGCAGCCGGGCCGCCAGCGCCCGGGCCACCTCCGCCGGGGACGTCCCCTCGTAGCAAGCGGCGGCGCGCGCGCTCCCCCCGGCCACCGCGTCGAGCGGCGACGACGCCTGGCACGCGGCCAGCGCGACGAGCGCGATCAGCCGCACTGCCCGACCTGGCGGAGGGCGTGGTCGACGAGCACGAGCGCGATCATCGCCTCGACGATGGGGACGGCGCGCGGCAGGACGCACGGGTCGTGGCGGCCGCGCGGCTTGATCGTCGTCGCCGCGCCGTGGATGTCCACGGTCTCCTGCTCGCGCAGGATCGTCGCCGTCGGCTTGAACGCCACGCGCAGGAGGATGTCCTCCCCGTCGGAGATCCCCCCTTGGATCCCGCCGGAGTGGTTGGTGCGCGTGCGCACGCGCCCGCCCTCCGGGTAGTAAGGATCGTTGTGCTCCGAACCGGTGAGGCGCGTCCCGGCGAAGCCGCTGCCCACCTCGAAGCCCTTGGCCGCGGGGAGGGAGAGCATCGCCTTGGCGAGGTCGGCCTCGAGCTTGTCGAACACCGGGTCGCCCCAGCCGGGCGGCACGCGCCGGGCGACGGCGGCGACGACGCCGCCGAGCGAATCGCCGGCGCGGCGCGCCTCGTCGATGCGCGCGTACATCTTCTCGGCGCAGGCGGCGTCCGGGCAGCGCACAGGGTTCTGCTCCACCGCCTCGCGCGTGACCGTCGCGGCGTCGACGGTCGCCTCGAGCGCGTGCACCTGCGCCACCCAGGCGACGATGTCCACCGCCCACCTCTCGGCGAGGATCTTGCGCGCGACCGCGCCCGCGGCGACGCGTCCGATCGTCTCGCGCGCGCTGGCGCGGCCGCCGCCCTCCCAGGCGCGGATGCCGTACTTGGCCTGGTAGGTGTAGTCCGCGTGCGACGGGCGGTACTTGGTGCGCATCTCCTCGTAGTCGCCGCCGCGCGCGTCCTCGTTGCGCACCAGGAGCGCGATGGGCGTGCCGAGCGTCAGGCCGTCGTGCACGCCCGCGAGGATCTCGACGCGATCCTCCTCGCGCCGCTGGGTGACGATCTTGCTCTGGCCGGGGCGGCGCCGGTCGAGCTCGCGCTGCACGTCGTCGGTCGACAGCGCGACCCGCGGCGGACAGCCGTCGATCACCACGCCCACGCCCGGCCCGTGCGACTCGCCGAAAGTCGTCACGCGAAACAGGTGGCCAAAGGTGTTACCCACGACGCCCCAAGCCTAGCAGAATGCGCTAGATTTAGACCCCGCATGCAAGACGACCTCCCTCTCGCAACCGATCTCTCCTTCATCGATCAGATCTACGAAACTTATCGCCGCGATCCGGCGGCGGTCGATCCGTCCTGGCGGCGGCTGTTCGAGTACACGCCCACGCGCGGCAGCAACGGCGCCGGCGCCGCCGCGGCGCCCATCGCGCTCGAGGGCCTCGTCACGACCCAGGAGCCGGCGTTTCTCGCCAAGGTGTGGGCGCTCGTCAACGCGTACCGCGCGCGCGGTCACTTCGAGGCGAAGCTCGACCCGCTGGGGCTGCTCCAGGCCACGCCGCACCCGGAGATCGATCCCAAGGCGTACGGGCTCACCGACGCCGACTTGGACCGCATCGTGCCGGGGGGCTACTTCAACGGGCCGGACAGCCTGACGCTGCGCGAGCTCATCCGCCGCGCCCGCGCCACGTACTGCGGCACGATCGGCGTCGAGTTCATGCACATCTCGTCGCCCACGCGCAAGGCCTGGCTCCACCAGCGCATGGAGAAGACGCTCAACCGGCCCGACCTCGACCGCGCCACGCGGCTCGACATTCTCGACAAGCTCGCTCGCGCCGAGACGTTCGAGCGGTTCATGCACACCAAGTACGTGGGCACGCGGCGGTTCTCGATCGAGGGGTCGGAGACGCTCATCCCGCTCCTCGACATCGCGCTCGAGTATGCGGCCCGTCAGGGCGTCGTCGAGGCGGTGCTGGGCATGGCCCACCGCGGGCGCCTGAACGTCCTCGCCCACATCATCGGCAAGCCGCCGCACGACATCTTCGCCGAGTTCGAGGACATCGACCCGCAGTCGACGCTCGGCTCGGGCGACGTGAAGTACCACCTCGGCTTCTCCAACGACCTGGCGTTCGCGGGTAAGAACATCCACTTGTCCCTCACGTTCAACCCGAGCCACCTCGAGGCGGTGGACCCGATCGTCGTCGGGCGCGTGCGCGCCAAGCAGCGCCGCATCAAGGACGAGCAGCACCGGCGCGTGATCGGCATCCTCGTCCACGGCGACGCGGCGTTCGCCGGGCAAGGGCTCGTCGCCGAGACGCTGAACCTGTCGGAGATCCACGGCTTCCGCACCGGCGGGACGCTCCACGTCATCGTCAACAACCAGATCGGCTTCACCGCCACGCCGGCGGAGGCGCGCTCCACGCCCTACGCCACCGACGTGGCCAAGATGCTCCAGTGCCCCATCTTCCACGTCAACGGCGACGATCCGGAGGCGGTGGCGCAGGTGGTGCAGCTCGCGATGGAGTACCGCCAGGAGTACAAGACCGACGTCGTCATCGACATGTTCTGCTACCGCAAGTACGGCCACAACGAGAACGACGAGCCGAGCTTCACCCAGCCGCTCATGTATCGCGCCATCGAGCACAAGGAGTCGGTGGTGAAGATCTACGCCGACAAGCTCGTCGCCGACCGGACGACGACGCAGGCCGACGTGGACGCGCTCTTGGCGCGCGTGAATCAGGAGCTGGAGCAGGAGCTCAAGGTCGCCAAGGCGACATCGAAGCGGCCGGGGCAGGTGCCGGGGCAGGGAGTGTGGAAGGCCTACGTCGGCGGCCACGACCGCGACGTGCCCGAGGTGGACACCGGCGTCGCGCGCGACCGCCTGGCCGACCTGTCCGAGCGGGCGAACAAGCTCCCGTCGACGTTCCACCCGCACCCCAAGATCGCGCGCCTGCTCGAGCAGCGGCGGCAGATGGGGCGCGGCGAGCACCCGTTCGACTGGGGAGGCGCCGAGATGCTCGCGTTCGCGTCGCTGGTGACCGATCGCCATATGGTGCGGCTGTCGGGGCAGGACACCTGCCGCGGCACGTTCAGCCAGCGCCACGCCGTGATCGTCGACGTGCAGACCGGCGAGGAGTACACGCCGCTCCATCATCTCGCGCCCGACCAGTCCGACTTCCGCATCTACGACAGCGCGCTCAGCGAGGCGGCGGTCATGGGGTTCGAGTTCGGCTACTCGCTCGATTTCCCCGAGGCGCTGATCGGCTGGGAGGCGCAGTTCGGCGACTTCGTCAACGGCGCGCAGGTGATCATCGACCAGTTCGTGTCCTCGTCGGAGGACAAGTGGAAGCGGATCAGCGGCTTCACGATGCTGTTGCCCCACGGCTACGAGGGACAGGGTCCCGAGCATTCGAGCGCGCGGCCGGAGCGGTTCCTCCAGCTCGCGGCCGAGGACAACATGCAGATCTGCTATCCGACGACGCCGGCGCAGTACTTTCACCTGCTGCGGCGGCAGGTGCACAGGACGTATCGCAAGCCGCTCGTCATCTTCACGCCGAAGAGCCTGCTGCGGCACCCCCTGGCGACGTCGAAGCTCGACGACCTCGCGGTGGGCCGGTTCCAGCGCGTCCTCGGCGACGACGGCGCGCCGCCGCCCGTCGACGTGAAGCGGCTCGTCCTCTGCGTCGGCAAGATCTACTACGATCTGGTCGAAGGGCGGAAGCGGCGCAACGATCGGAAGACCGCGATCCTCCGCCTCGAGCAGCTCTATCCCTGGCGGGACGACGAGCTGGCGCCGTTCCTCGACCGGTACAACAAGGTCGAGGAGGTGGTGTTCGCCCAGGAGGAGCCGGCGAACATGGGCTACGCGTGGTGGCTGGAGCCGCGGCTGCGCAAGCTCCTCGGGCGGTCGCCGCGGATCGCATGTCGGGTCGAGAGCGCGAGCCCGGCGACGGGGTCGAACAAGGCGCACCAATTCGAGCAGGCCGCGCTCGTCGACGAAGCCCTTCGCTAAATTTGGACATCCAAGTAGAGTACGCACATGGCAACGGATCTCGTGGTGCCCGCGCTGGGTGAGTCCATCTCCGAAGCGGTCATCGGCAAATGGCTGAAGAAGGTGGGCGAGGCGACGAAGCCGGACGAGCCGGTCGTCGATCTCGAGACCGACAAGATCAGCGTGCAGCTGCCGTCGCCGGCCGCGGGGGTGCTTCTGGAGCAACGGTATGAAGAGGGCGCGACCGTGCGGGTGGGGGAGGTGATCGGGAGGATCGAAGAGGGAGCCGTCAAACCCGTGCCCGTGGCCGCGCCCGCGCCCGTTGCGGCTCCGGCGCCTCCGCCTCCGCCTGTTGCGGCGTCAACGGCCACGTCGCCGTCGACGTCAACGTCGACGTCAACGTCAACGTCAACGTCAACGTCAACGTCAATCGAGCCGCCGCCGAACATCCTGTCTCCCGCGCAGCGCAAGTATGTCCGCGAGCACGGCGAGCTCCCGGCGCCGACGAATGGGCCGTCGCCGGCCCCGGTGCCGTCGGCCCCGGTGCCCGCGGCGCCGCGGCCCGCGGCGGCGCGCGAGGACGTCGTCGCGATGACGCCCCTCCGCAAGCGCATCGCGGAGCGCCTGGTGCAGGCGCAGCACACGTCGGCGTCGCTCACCACGTTCAACGAGATCGACATGTCGACGGTGATGGCGACGCGCGCGCGGGTGCAGGACGCGTTCGTCGCCAAGCACGGCGTCAAGCTCGGGTTCATGTCGTTCTTCGTCAAGGCCGCGGTCGAGGCGTTGAAGGACTTCCCCATGGTCAACGCCGAGATCCGCGACACCGACATCCTCTACAAGAAGCACTACGACATCGGCATCGCCGTCGGCTCGGGCCGCGGCCTGGTCGTCCCGGTCCTGCGCGGCGCCGATGCGCTCGGCTTCGCCGAGATCGAGAAGGGCATCGCCGCGCTGGCGCAGAAGGTCAAGGACAACAAGATCACGCTCGAGGATCTCCAGGGCGGGACGTTCACCATCACCAACGGCGGCATCTACGGTTCGATGATGTCCACGCCGCTCCTCAACTTCCCGCAGTCGGGGATCCTGGGCATGCACAACATCGTCAAGCGCGCGGTGGTGGTCGACGACCAGGTGACGGTGCGCCCGATGATGTACGTGGCGCTCACCTACGACCACCGCCTGGTCGACGGCCGCGAGGCGGTCCAGTTCCTCGTCGGCATCAAGGAGCGCATCGAGAGTCCCGAGAAGCTGCTGTTCTCGATCTGACTATGGCGGCGTCGCCTTGTTGAGCGCGGCCTGCACCGCGCCCAGGATCCGATCGAACGCGTGGCGCAGCGCCCACGCCTTGTCGCTGGCGTTCGGCAGCTTGTTCGCCTGGCCCAGACCCGCCAGCAGCGTCTCGCGGATGCCCTCGCACGTCTTCAGGCGCGACAAGAGCTCGAGGCTCGACTTCTCGTAGAGGCTCGCGCACGCCTGGTGGTCGCCCTTGTTGTAGAGCGGCGCGCCGAGCTTGATCGCGTCGAGGATCGTGGTCGCCGCGTCCTTCACCTCCTCGCCGGAGCAGCCGGACAGGAGGAGCCCGACGTCCATCTCCTGCGAGAACGTCGCCAGCGGGATCGGCTTCTCGGCCAGGAGCATCGGCTTGAGGTACGCCACCGGCACCGCGAAGTTGAGGTTCTGCCCCTCGGTGGCGTAGCGCGTCGTCACCCCGATGACCTCGCCGCGCTCGTTGAACAGCGGCCCGCCCGACGAGCCGGGCGAGATCGGCGCCGAGATCTGCAGCAGCGACACCTTGGGGTCGAGGTCGCGGATCGCGCTCACCAGCCCGTCGGACACCGTGTTGCCCAGCCCGAGCGGATGGCCGATCGCCACCACGTGCTCGCCCGGCTTCACTGACTTGCTGTCGCCGAGCGCGAGCGCCGCCAGGCCCTGGGCGCGGATCCGCACCACCGCCAGGTCGTGCACGTCGTCGGCGGCCAGCACCTCCACGTCGCGGTACTCCTTGCCGTCGTGGAGGGTGATCACCGCCTCCTTGGCGCCGGCGAGCACGTGCAGGTTCGTCGCGATGCGTCCGTCCTTCCACACCACGAAGCCGGTGCCGATCGTGTTCGCCGTCTTGATGAACACCACCGACGGCAACGCCTGCTCGGCGATCTCCTTGGGGGTCAGCGCGCGCGAGGTCGTCGGGGTGTTGGGGGGCTGTGCCGGGCCGGGGGCGGCGGCGCCGCAGGCGGCGCACGCGACGAGGAGGGTGAGCATACGCATCAGGAAGGCTCCGCGAGCTGGGTGAAGACGGAGGTGCCGTGGCGCTGGATGGCGGGCACCAGCCCGCCCGCCCGCGACAGCGCGCGCACCATCGGCGTGGCGCCGTGCGCGGCGAACGTCCGGCCGCCGACGGTCACCTCGCCGCGCTCGAAGTCGACGGTCACCGCCTCGCCCTCGCGGGCGAGCTCGTAGAACTCGGCGTCGGGCACGACCAGGAACGGCAGCGCCTCGTTCACCAGGTTGCGCTTGTGGATGAACGCGAAGCTCTTGGCGATGACCGCGCGCACGCCCGCGCCCTGCAGCGCCCACACCGCCTGCTCGCGCGAGCTCCCCGAGCCCCACGCCTCGCCCGCCACCACCACGTCCTGCCCCGCGGCCACCCGCGCGACGAACTCGGGCCGGACGAACGCGAACGCCTTGGCGCCCAGGTCCTCGAGCTTCGTGAGGTGGCAGAACTCGCCCGGGATGATCGCGTCGGTGTCGACGTGATCGCCGAAGCGCTGGATGCAGCCGGCGAGCGGCGGCCGCGCCTGGGTCGACGCCGCGCCCGCCGCGGGGGCCGGCGCCGCGACCCGCACCTCGGGCTCGCTCGTCGCGATCGCCGGCAGCGGCCGCCCGGCGCGCCCGAGGATCCGCTCCCACCGCGTGGGGTCCACGCGCGCGAGCAGCGGCCGCGGGTCGCGGATCTTCATCCCCAGCGACGACGCGGCGACGGTCGCCGCCGACGCCAGGTACGCCAGCGACCCCTCGCCCATGCGGTTCTTGTAGTTCCGGTTCTGCGACGACAGCCACACCTCGCCGCGGCCGGCCTTGCGGCTCGCGATGCCGAGGCACATTGAGCACCCCGGCGGATCGACGGCGAACCCCGCCGCCTCGTAGACCTGCCACAGGCCGGCGTCGCGCACGTTGCGCTGGATCGACAGGTCGCCGGGGACGACGATGCGGTTCTCGGTCGCGACCGGCTTCTCTCCGGCGGCGAGCGCGGCCTCGAGCACGAGCGCGCCGAGGACGATCTCCTCCTCGGTCGTCGTGCACGCGCCGATGAACGCCCCGTCGAGCGCGCGCCCCGCTTCCTTCTCCACCGGCACCACGTTGTCGGGGGAGAACGGCACCGCGACGAGCGGGCCCAGCGAGGCGAGATCGATGCGGTAGCGCGACGCGTAGGGCGCGTCGTCGTCGGCGCGGAAGTAGCGCGCGCCGGCGCGGATGCCGTCGGGCGGGCGGCGGTCGATCCACTCGGCGACCACGCCGTCCGGCTCGAAGATGCCGTTCAGCCCGCCGAACTCGGCGGTCATGTTCGCGATGGTGAAGCGCACGTCGGTCGAGAAGCGCGCCGTCGGCTCGCCGCGGTACTCGACGGTGCGCTCCATGGCCACCGTGTTCCGCCCCAGCTCGCCCAGCGTCTTGAGA
>DATFWE010000193.1:0-3953 GCA_035259575.1 Haliangiales bacterium | reverse complement strand
CGGCGTCTCGTCCACGCGCGCGAGGACCCGCCAGCGATCGAGCCAGGGGAGGTCGTCGCGCGGGGTGAGCTGGCACCAGCCCACGGCCGTGTCGCCGTCGAAGGCGAGCAGGCCCGGCGGCGGGCCGCGCTTCACGATCCGCCGGAGCGCCGCCTTGTTCTCGTCCCGCGGGCGCTCCCTGTAGAGGCTGCCGATCCGCCAGTACATGCACCAGCAGCCGTTCGACGCGCCGGGCTTGCCGAACAGGTCTTCCAGCGCGGGCCACAGATCGGGGGTGAGGGGACGGATCGTCAGCTTCATCCCGGCAGCACCTTCTCCATGCACAGGCTGAGCGGCGAGTCGATGTAGTCGCCCCACGGCGCGGTGGGCACGAAACCGGAACGGCGGTAGAGCGCGAGCGCCTCGCGCTGGCGCTCGCCCGTCTCGAGGACGAGGCGGCGCACGCCCAGCGCCGCGGCCTCGCGCTCGAGCGCGTCGAGCAGCGCCCGGCCGACGCCGCGGCCGCGCGTCGCCGGGTCGACGAACATGCGCTTGAGCTCGGCGGTCGTGTCGTCGAGCCTGCGCAGCGCGCCGCAGCCGACGGGCTCCCCGTCGAGCCGTGCGACGAGGAACACGCCGCGCCCGGGCGAGACCTCGTCGGGATCGAGCCGGAAGTGGTTCGCGCCCTCCTCGGGATATTGCACGTCGAGCTCGGCGTTGAGGCGGGCGATGAGCGCCTGCGCCACGTCCGAGAGGAGCGTTTCCCGGGCCAGCGACAGCACGCCCAAGGCTACTACGTCGGAAGACGAACCGCCAAGGCGCGCTAATGCGGGCCGCTCTCCAGGAGGTCCGTCAAGTACGGCCGGACCGGCACGGCGTAGGCGTGCCCGGGCGCGCGCGCGAACAGAACGCCGACGACCTTGCCGTCCGCGGTGGCGATCGGCGATCCCGACTCCCCGGCCTGCGCATCCCCCTCGAGCACGATCACGCCGTCGAGGCCGCCGGGCACGATGGGCGGCCGCGCGACCACGCGGAAGCGGTTCGGCTGGAAGTGCTTGGCCGGCGGGTTGCCGATCGACATGACCTCGTCGTCGAGGGTCAGGCTGTCGGGGTCGCCGAGCTCGAGCGTCCTACTGGCCGGGTCCTGGTCGAGCTCGCAGATCGCCAGGTCCACGTAGCGTTCCTTGGACACGTGGATGGCGCCGAGGAAGCCGAGCGACCCGTCGCTGAAGATGACCCACGCAATGTTGCGGAAGAAATGGCGCGTGCAGCCGGCGACGTGGCGGTTGGTCACGATCAGGTGGTCGGTGACCATCCACCCGGTGCCGCAGCGGGGGAAGTAGACCGTCGCCGCGCGCATCGCCTCTTCGCGGGGGGGAAGCGGGACTGCAGGCGGAACCGTCGCCGCGCAGCCCACGCTCGCCATCCATACGAGGATGAGGGCGCGGCCCATGGGGACATGGTCGCTCCCGCGGCCTCCGGAAATAAATGGTGCGCGATGACAGGGAGTGACACGCCCCCGCAATGTCGCCTATTCCCAGCGGAAGTAGCCGATGTCGTCCTCGCCGGCGAGGAACATCGCGAGCCGATCGACGCCCATCGCGATGCCCCCCGACGGGGGCATTCCGTCGGCGAGCGCGGCGAGGAACGTCTCGGGGAGCGGCAGCCGCTCCTCGCCCAGGCGGGCGCGCAGCTCGTTGTCGGCGACGAAGCGCCGGCGCTGCTCGTCGGGATCGACGAGCTCGGCGAACGCGTTGCCGAGCTCCAGCCCCCCGGCGTAGACCTCGAACCGCCGGGCCCAGCGCGAGCCGTCGGGGTCGACGTCGACCCGCGACAGCGCCGCCTGCGACGCCGGGTACCGCGTCACGAACGCGGGGCGGTCCGCGGGCAGGCGCGGCTCGACGACCGCGAGCCAGATGCGGAAATAGAGGTCGTCCCAGGTGTCGGCGGGGTCGGCCGCCACGCCGAGCCGGGCGCACGCGGCGCGCAGGTCGTCCAGCACGAGATCGACGCCGGCATGCTCGGCGAAGAGGTCGCGGACGCGCAGCCGCGGCCAGGGGGGCTCGACGTCGACGTCGCCGATGTGCGTCCAGCCGTGGATCGACTCCGCGAGAAACGCGACGAGCTCCTCGACGTCGCGCTGGATGTCCTCCTCGTCCGCCCAGGCCCGGTACCACTCGAGCATCGTGAACTCGGGGCGGTGCGTGCGCGACGCCGGCTCGTCGCGGTAGACGGGGCAAATCTGGAAGATGCGCGTCAGCCCGCCGACGAGAAGGCGTTTCATGGCGAATTCCGGGGAGGTGTGGAGGTAGCGCCCCCCGCAGCGGAAGGGGCGGATATGCGGCTCCATCCCCGGGTTGTCGACGAGGGACGGGGTGTGGACCTCGCGGAAGCCGCGCTCGCGGAAGAACGCGCGGATCCCGTCCTCGGTCGCCGCGAGCACGTCCATGGCGCGCAGCCGCCGAGGGTCGAGGACGCGCCGCTCGGCGCCGCCCGGGTCGGCGCGCCGCGACCGCCCGACCACGTCGACGCGGCCGTCGGCGACGACGATCCAGTCCCCGACGCGCACATCCGCCCCGGCCGTCTCGACCTCGCGGCGCCCCTCGTCGGAGAGCAGCACGGCGGTGCGCCCCGACACCTCGACGACCCGGCCGCGCAAGCTCGACATGGCGACCCCCGTGTTATAACCAATCGTCGTGCGGCTCGCGCACCTCACTGACCTCCATCTCCTGTCGCTCGACGGAGCCCGCCTGCGCGATTTCGCCAACAAGCGATGGACGGGCGGGATGAACCTCCTCCTGCGGCGCGGGCGGCACCACCAGCCCAGGGTGTTCGAGGCGATGGTCACGGATCTGAACGAGCGGGGCGTCGAGCAGATCGCCTGCACCGGGGACGTCACCAACCTGTCCCTCGCCGCCGAATTTCGCTTTGCTCGCGGTTACTTCGACCGCATAGCCGCCGGACCGGCGAACGTCTTTTGCGTCCCGGGCAACCACGATACCTATGTCGCGGAGGCGGACGGGCGGTTCGAGGAGGTGTTCGGCGACTACTGCGCATCCGACCCCGAATGGCGCTGGGACAACGGGAGCCCATGGCCCGCGGTGCGCATCCGCGGCGACCTGGCGCTGGTCGGGCTGTGCACCGGGCGGCCGTCGGGCTGGCTGACGGCGCATGGGGTCGTCGGCGCAGAGCAGCTCGCGCGCGCCGAGCAGGTGCTCACCGACGCGCGCCTGCGCGGCAAGCTGCGGGTGGTCGTCATGCACCACCCGTCGGCCGGCCCGCGCGCGCGGAGCCGACTGCGCGGCCTCCAGGACCACGAGGCGTTCGCCG
Organism: Haliangiales bacterium; assembly: GCA_035259575.1. Classification (GTDB taxonomy): domain Bacteria; phylum Myxococcota_A; class Polyangia; order Haliangiales; family SHYZ01; genus DATFWE01. The sequence continues at coordinate 644 of DATFWE010000193.1, read as the reverse complement.
CCATGATCGCTCGCGCCGGCGCCGACCTGGTGCTCCACGGGCACGAGCACCTCGACCTCGCCGAGACGCTGGCCGGCCCGGGGGGGCGGTCCGTCCCGGTGCGTTGTATGACGTCGGCGACGTACGCCGACGCCACCGCGCGCCGGCGCGCGCGCTATCGCATCTATACGATCGTCAACGGCGACGGCGGGCCGCGTCTCGCCGCCGAGGAAGTGCGCGCGTTCCGGCCGGACCGCGGCACGTTCGAGACGGAGGTGGGTCCGTCATGACGTACGTCGATGTCAGGCTTCCTGCCGTGGCCGGGCGGTTCTATCCCGGCGATGCGGCCGTCCTGGCGCGGGACGTGGCCAAGTACCTGGGGACACCGGCGCCCGCGCCGCGCCTGGGGCTCGTCGCGCCGCACGCCGGGTACATGTACTCCGGCGGCGTCGCGGGCAAGACCTTCCGCCGCGCCAAGATCCCGCCGCAGGTCGTCATCCTCGCGCCGAACCACACCGGCCGCGGCGTGCGCGTGTCGGTCCTCGCCGCGGGCGCGCTGCGTATCCCAGGCGCCGACGTGCCGGTCGACCGCGGCCTCGTCGATCGCATCCTCGCCGAGGTCCCCGGCGCGCAGCTCGACCTGCGCGCCCACGAGCGCGAGCACG
>DATFWE010000192.1:0-30999 GCA_035259575.1 Haliangiales bacterium | reverse complement strand
AGGAAAATGTTCGCGCCCACGATGAGCACCCGGCCGTCCGCCGCGCCCTCGCCGAAAGGGTGCTTCCCGTAGAGGTTCGTGAAGTCGAACCGGAGGAACGCGTCCACGTTCTTGTTGATGTTGTAGAAGCCGAAGACCCCGAGCGCACCCGTGAAGTTGTCGCCGAAGCTGTCGAGCGGCCCACCGAACGCCGTCTTGATGCCGACCGCGAGCTGCGGCATCGCCTGGAACGCCACGCGCACGGGGATGTTCAGCTCGTCGTGGTTCAGCCGGACGCTCCCGAACGGCGTGTCCATCGAGCGCTTGGTGATCGCGATCGTGAGCGACGGGTCGAAAAGGACCGCCGCCTTGCCGTTGGCGAGGACCACGCGCCCCGAGACGCCGAGCTGCAGGCCCATGAGGAACTCCGGGCTGAACGCCGAGATCGGGATCGCCGCGTGGGCGGCCAGATCGAAGTCGCCGCGCAGGAAGCGGTAGAGGAAGTCGAACCCGATATCGTTGTAGAACTTGTAGCAACCGTGCGCCGTGCCGGTGAAGCAGAGGCCGAGCTGGTGCGTGATGCCCACCTGGATGTCGTTCGTCAGGCCGTAGAAGATCCCCAGCGGCAGCGCCACCGGCTCACCGACGTTGTCCTTGCTCAGGTTGATGAGCAGGGGGACCTCCATCCAGATCAGCCCCGCCGGCACCGTCACCGAGCGGAGCACCCACGCCGGCGGCCAGTCGGCCTTGGCGTAGTTCTCCTGGGCATGGGCGGCCTCGACGCCGAGCCCCGCGCCGGGATCTCCCTGCGGCGTCTGGTCCGCGAAGGCGACGCCCGCCGACAGCGCCACCCCCAGCAACGACACCAAGCCGCGTTTGGCTAGACTCTTCATTTTTCACTCCTCCTCATCGTTAACAAACGAAAACAAACGAACCGCCCGGCCGGGGCCGAGCGGACGGCGCAATCTAGCACGGCGTGTCAGGCCGGCAGCAACTTTCATCGATTTACGGATTCACTGGTCTGACCGATTCAACCAGCGCGCAATCGCCGGCGGCGCCGCGGCCAACGCCTCCGAATCGGCGGGCGGCAACGGGCGCGAGCTCTTCGTCGCCCAGTACAAAATCGGTTCGGGCCCGGCGGCGTGCGCGATCATACCGGCCGCAGATTTGGCGCTGTATACCGTATCCAGCGGCGGACCTCCCGCCGCGGCGAACGTCTCCGCCGCGCGCAATCCCGATTCGGTCGTATAGCCATATCCGCGTCCAATGAACCCGCCAATCACGCGCAATCCCGCGGCGAGGTCGGCGCGAGCCGCCTCCGGCGTTCCGGCCCATTGCGCGAGCAGGCGCGACGTGCGCGCCGCCAGCGATACGATGCGCCACGCCGACGTCACCGGCCAGGGCGTGACGCGCACCGGACACACCGTGGGCCGCGCCGCGCACAGGCCCCGGCGCGCCGCCAGCCACAGCCCGAAGAGGAGCCCGGCGGCGGTGCACGTCGACCCCACGCCGACGAAGATGCGCGCGGGCAGCGGCGCCGCGCCGGCGGCGACCTGGGCGCACAGCTCCAGCGCCGCGGACACGTAGCCGAGCGCGCCCTCCGGCGTCGCGCCGCCCGGCACCATCACGAAGCTCCGCGGATCGCGCCGCCGGCGCACGATCGCCCACGGCACGCCCGCCCAGGACCACAGTCGCACGAGCGCCGGACGCGCGGACAGCGTCGCGACGAGGTTCTCCGCGGCGCAGGCGGTGTGAGGCTGCGGGAACAGGACGGCACCGGTCGCGAGCCCGGCCGCGGGGGCGTGAAGCACCGTGGCCAGCGCGTGGTTCGATCCGTAGGCCCCGACGGCCCAGATGCGCCGGGCCCCGGCCGCGCGCGCCTGCCCGAACAGCGGCTCCAGCGTGCGCACCTTGTTTCCGCCGTACGCGCGCCCCGACACGTCGTCGCGCTTCACCCAGATCTCCCCGGCGGGGAGCGCGAGGCGCTCGATCGGCGTGGGCCACTCCCCCAGCTCGACCCAGGGCAGCTTTCCGGACAGCTCGGGGAAGACCTCGAACAGCGCGGCCAGGGCTACTCCACGCGCTTGATGACGTGCCAGCCGTACATCGTCTTCACCAGCCCGACCTCCCCCACCTTGAGACGCAGGCTCATCCGGCGGAACTCGAACACGAGCGCCGAGTCCGGCTTCACCTCGTAGGACGTGCCGCTCTCCGCCGAGCCGAGATCCTCCGAGTACTTCTGCATGAGCCCCTCGAAGCTCTCGCCGGCGCGCGCGCGCTGGAGCAGCGACGCGGCCAGCTCGTCGGCCTGCTCACGGGTGCGCGCCCTCCCGCGCGCGTCCTGCTGCCCCTTGAACGCGGGCGCCTGCTCGGCCCACGAGATGAGGATGTGCTTCATCTGCGCCCGGTTCGTGACGGGCTCGCGGGCGAGGACGTCGTTCGACTGGATCTCGGGGACGACCTCGGTGTCGTCGTTCACCCGCCCGCTCATGGTGGGGCCGCCGGCGACGCCCGGACCGCACGCGACGAGCAGCGCAAGGACGAATGCTCTCATGGCGTCTTCTTATCACGAGGACGGAACAGCGCGCATTGGACGACCGGCTGGCGGGGGTATTTCTCGGGGAGGAGCGGACACAGGATGAACACGGTCGTCTTTCCCTGCACGTAGCGCGGCGGGGCGGCGCAGCGGTGGCACAGGCTGTCGGGGAACGGGAGGTCCACTCTGCTATATGTTACGTCCATGGACGTGTTCGTGCGCGAACGGGACGCGCTCGTCGCCGCCGCGGTGTTCGCGGCGCACGAGATCGGCCTCTACGCGGCGCCGCCCCTCCCCGTCCCCGAGCTCGCCGCGCGTCTGGGCGTCGGCGCCCGGCGGCTGCGCGCGCTCGTCGACGTCCTCCGCCACGAAGGGTGGCCCGCGACGCGGCCGCCCCGCCCGGCCGCGCCGCCGCCGCACGGCGTGGGGCGGCTGGCGGAGGTGCTGCGCAACGACGCGCCGCTCGACGAGCCCGCCGACCTCCGCCGCTACCACGACCACCTCTACCGCGAGGGCTCGGCCGCCGCCGACGCGATGCTGTCCGCGCTCGGTCCGGCGCAGGCGCTCCTCGACGCCGGCGGCGGCGCCGGCGGCTACACCGACGCGTTCCTGCGCCGGAGCCCGGACGCGCGCGCGACGCTCGTCGATCGCCCCGAGGTCGTCGCCCTGGCGCGCGAGACGCTCGCGCGCCACGCCGCGCGCGTGCGCTTCGTCGCCGGCGATCTGTTCGAGGCCGACCTCGGCGCCGGCCACGACCTGGCGCTCCTCGCCAACGTGACCCACTGGCTCGCCCCCGACGCCTGCGGCCGCCTCGTCGCGCGCGTCGCGGCGGCGCTGGCCCCGGGAGGCCGGCTCGCCGTCAAGGACCTCTACGTCGAGCCCGACCGCGCCGGCCCGATCCGCTCGCTCCTGTTCGCCCTGTCGCTCGCCGTCTACGCCCGGGACGGCGACGTGCACGACGCCGACGTGACCGCTGGCTGGCTTCGCGCCGCGGGCCTCGGCGACGTCTCGGTCGTCCGCCTCCCCCGCGGCGAGATGCTGGTGGTGGGGCGGAAACCGTGAGGATCCTCCGCCGCCTCGTCGCCGACCGTCGCGTGCCGGTGTGGTACCACTCGTCCTACCGCCTGCCCCTGCCCGCGCTCGAGACGGCCGCGGGCGTCGAGCCGCGGCGCGCGGACTTCGTCCTGTGGATGCTGGAGCGGATGCGCATCCTCGGCCCCGAGGATCTGCGCACGCCCGCGCGCGCGTCTTACGCCGACCTGGCCCGCGTCCACGACGCCGCCTATCTGGAAAAGCTCCTCGATGCGGAGACGCTGGGGCGGATCTTCGCCGCCGACCCGTCGGAGGTCCCGGTCGACGAGGTGCTCAACACCGTCCGCCTCGCCTGCGGCGCCACGCTCGGCGCCGCGCGCGAGAGCCTGTCGCGGCGCGGCGCCGCGCTGAACCTCCTCGGCGGGTTCCACCACGCCGGCCCCGATCGCGGCGGCGGGCTGTGCCCGGTCAACGACATCGCCGTGGCGACGGCGGCGCTGCGCGCCGAGGGCTTCGGCGGGCAGGTGATCGTGCTCGACCTCGACGCCCACCCGCCCGACGGCACGGCGGCGTGCCTGGCCGCGGACCCGCGGGCATGGATCGGCTCGCTGTCGGGCGCCCACTGGGGCGATCTCCCCGGCGTCGAGGAGCGCGTCCTGCCGGAGCGCGCCGGCGACGCGACCTACCTGGCGGAGCTCGCCCGGCTCCTCGGCCGCATGCCGCGCCCGGAGCTGGCGTTCATCATCGCCGGCGGCGACGTCCTCGACGGCGACAAGATGGGCCGGCTGGGCCTCACGCTCGACGGCGCGCGCCGCCGGGATCTCGACGTGCTCGCCGCCGTCGAGGGCGCGGCGTCGGTGTGGCTCCCCGGCGGCGGCTACCACCCCGACGCGTGGAAGGTGCTCGCCGGCACCGGGCTCGCCCTCGCCGGCCGCGGCCGCCAGCCGCTGCGCCGGCGCGTCGACCCGCTGCAGCTGCGCTTCTCCCGCATCTTCGGCGAGCTCGAGCCCGGGCAGCTCGGCCGGCTCGACCTCAACCTCGAGGACCTCGAGGCGGAGCTGCGCGGGGCGCCCCGCGTGAAGACCCGCCGCCTGCTCGATTACTACACCGCCGAGGGAGTGGAGTACGCGCTCCACCGCTACGGGCTCCTCGACTTCCTCGGGCGGCTCGGCTACGGGCCGTTCCGCATCGCCGTGGAGCCGTCGTCCTCCGGCGGCGACCGCGCGCGCCTGTACGGCCGCGCCGGCGGCGTCGAGCACCTCCTCGTCGAGATCGCCGTCGAGAAACGGGTCATCGGCACCGAGCGCGTGCTCTACGTGCACTGGACCACGCTCCGCAACCCGCGCGCCCGGTTCAGCGCGGGCCACGCTCGCCTGCCCGGCCAGGATGCGCCCGGGCTGGGCCTCGCCCGCGAGATCGGGGAGCTCTACGAGCGGATGGCCCGGCGCCTCGGCCTCCGCGGCGTCGCGTTCCGCCCGTCCTACTACCACACCGCGTTCGCGGCCCGGCACCGCATGCAGTTCACCGATCCGGCGCGGCAGGGGCGCTTCGAGGCGATGGTGCGGGATTTCCAGGAGATTCCGCTCGACCGCGCGACCATCGCGGTCGCCGACGGCAAGGCCCGCCTGAACGGCGAGCCGTACGCGTGGGAGCCGGACGAGATGCTCGCCCTCCTCGATCCGCCGGTCGACCCCGAGCGCGCGCCGGCGGTGGCCGCGGCGCGCGAGGCGGCACATTTCACCCTCGCGGACACGGCCGAGCCGGATACCATACCGGCGTGAACACGATCCCCGAGATGTGGCTGACTCGCGTCGCGGACACGCCGGACCGCGAGGCCTTCCGTTTTCCCACCGCGTCGGGCTGGGGCAGCCTCACGTGGAAACAGGCCGGCGAGCGCGTGCGCAACATCGCGTGCGGCCTGCTCGCGCTCGGGCTCAAACCGGAGGAGCGCTGCGCGATCCTGTCGGGCACCCGCATCGAGTGGATCCTCGCCGACATGGGGGTCCTGTGCGGCGGCGGCGCGACGACGACGATCTACCCGTCGACGACGCCCGACGACTGCGTGTTCATCCTCACCGACTCCGGCTCCGGTTACGTCCTGGCCGAGAACGACGCGCAGGTCGACAAGCTCTTCGCGCGCCGGGCCGACATCCCCGGGGTCAAGCACGTCATCCGCTTCGAGGGGTCGGGCGATCTGCGCGGCGGCTGGGTCGTCCCGCTCGCCGACCTAGAGGCCAAGGGCGCCGAGCACCACGCCAAGAACCCCGACGCCTACCAGAAGGCCGCGCGCGCCACCCGGAAGGATCAGCTCGCCACGCTCATCTATACGTCGGGCACGACCGGCCGGCCCAAGGGGGTCGAGCTCCTCCACGATTGCTGGGCCTACACGGCCGAGGCGGCGGAGGCGACCGGCTTCCTCCGCGCCGACGACGTCCAGTTCCTGTGGCTGCCGCTCGCGCACTCGTTCGGCAAGGTGCTGGAGGTGCTCCAGCTGCGCATCGGCTTCATCACCGCCGTCGACGGGCGCGTCGAGAAGATCGTCGACAACCTGGCCGAGGTGAAGCCGACGTTCGTGGCCGCGGTGCCGCGCATTTTCGAGAAGGTGCACAACCGCGTGGTGCAGGGGGCGCAGGAAAAGGGCGGGCTCACCGCGTCGATCTTCCGCTGGGCGCTCGGCGTCGGGCGGCGCCTGTCGCGCCTGCGCGCCGAGAAACAGAGCCCGGGCGCGCTGCTCGCCCTGCAGTACTCGATCGCCGACAAGCTGGTGTTCTCCAAGCTGCGCGCGCGCTTCGGCGGCCGGCTGCGCTTCTTCATCTCGGGGAGCGCGCCGCTCGCGCGCGACCTCGCCGAATTCTTCGACGCCGCCGGCATCCTCATCCTCGAGGGCTACGGGCTGACCGAGACCAGCGCGGCGTCGTTCTGCAACCTGCCCGACCGGAACCGCTTCGGCACCGTCGGGCCGCCGCTCCCCGGCACCGAGGTGAAGATCGCCGAGGACGGCGAGATCCTGATTCGCGGCCGGGGCGTGATGCGCGGGTACCACAACCAGCCCGACGCGACCCGCGAGGTGCTCGACGGCGCCTGGCTCAAGACCGGCGACATCGGCGTCCTCCAGGACGGGTTCCTGCAGATCACCGATCGCAAGAAGGACCTCATCAAGACGTCGGGCGGCAAGTACGTCGCCCCGCAGGCGCTGGAGGGGCAGCTCAAGGTGATCTGTCCCTACGTCAGCCAGGTGGTGGTGCACGGAAACAACCGCAACTTCGTGTCGGCGCTCGTCACGCTCGACCCCGACGCCATCCGCGGCTGGGCCAAGGACAACGGCGCCGCCGACAAGGGCCTCGCCGATCTCGCCAAGGACGAGCGCGTGTTCGCGCTCATCAAGGCGGCGGTCGATGAGCTCAACAAAACCCTCGCCAAGCACGAGACCATCAAGAAATTCGCGATTTTACCGGCAGATTTCACGCTCGAGGCGGGCGAGCTCACGCCGAGCCTGAAGGTGAAGCGCAAGGTCGTCGAGCAGAAGTACAAGGATGTGCTCGACGCGTTCTACGCCGGCGCGATCGCCGGCGACTGAGTGAGCGAGCGCGCGCGAGGATGTGGGCGACCTTGGAGCGAGGCGCAGCCGAGCGACCCGGAGCCCCCGAGCGCGCGCGAGCGAACAAACAACAAGATGAGTTGGTCCCGCGCGCTTCCGCAGCTTGGCCCTTTTGGCTCCCGTCCGCGGACCTCACATGTCGCGCGTGAAGAACCGGTGGGTCCTGTGGGCGGCGTTCGCCGCCGTGTACATCATCTGGGGCTCGACGTACCTCGCGATCCGCTACGCGATCGAGACGATGCCGCCGCTGCTCATGGCCGGGTGCCGCTTCGTCGTCGCCGGGTCGATCCTCTATGCGGTCGCGCGCCGCACCGCGCCGGCGCCGACCGCCGCGGAGTGGCGCGCCGGCGCGCTCCTGGGGGGCCTCTTCTTCCTCGGCGGCAACGGCGGCGTGGTGCTGGCGGAGCAGACCGTCGCGTCCGGGCTCGTCGCGCTGCTCATCGCCACCGAGCCCCTGTTCGTGACCGGGCTCGACGCGGCGCGCACGCGCCGGCGCCCCGACGCGATGCGCATGCTCGGGCTCGCGCTCGGCGTCGCCGGCGTGGCGGTCCTCACCGGCCCGCTCGGGGGCGGCTCGACGTTCGGCGTGGTGGTGGTGCTGATCGCATCGCTGTCGTGGGCGGTCGGCTCGGTGTACGGCCTGACCGCGCCGCGGCCGCGGTCGCCGGCGCTGGCGGCGGCGATCCCGATGCTGTGCGGCGGCCTGCTCCTCCTCGGCGCGGGGACCGCCACCGGGGAGTGGAGCGCGCTGTCGGCCGCGCGCGTGTCGCCGGGATCGCTCGCGGCGCTCGGCTACCTCGTCGCCTTCGGCTCGCTTTTGGGGTTCACCGCGTACTCGTGGCTGATCTCCAACGTCTCGCCCCCGCTCGTCGCCACGTACGCGTTCGTCAATCCGGCGGTCGCGGTCGTGCTCGGCTGGGCGATCGGCGGCGAGGCCGTGTCGCCGCGCACGATCCTCGGCGCGACCGTCATCGTCGCCGGCGTCGTGCTCATCACGGTCGGCCCGACGCTGTTCGTCCGCGCCCGCGCGCCCGAGGGCTGATCGGCACACCGGGCGGATTCTGCGCTACAAAAGCCCGGTGATCATCGTACTCAAGTCCAACGTCCCCGACCCGGAGGTGGCGCGCGTCATCGAGCTCGCGCGCGGCTTCCCCGGCATCTCCACCGAGGTCCACCGCGTCCAGGGCGTGGGCCGCTCGCTGACCGAGATCTACCTCCTCGGGCCGACGCACGCCGTGCCCACGGCGCCGTTCGAGGAGTTCGAGGCGGTCGAGAAGGTCGTCCGCATCACGCAGCGCTATCGCTTCATCGGCCGCCACGACGAGGCCGGGCTCGAGGTCGGCTTCGAGTACAACGGCGTGGAGTTCTCGCAGCGGACGCTGCACCTGTTTCCCGGCCTGTGCGCCGTGGACACGCCCGAGCACGTCGATCGGACGTTCGCGGCGCTCGCGGCGCTCGGCATCACCACCACGCGGGCCGGGGCGTACAAGCCGCGCACCAGCCCCTACGACTTCCAGGGGCACGGCAAGGCCTGCCTCCCCTACCTGTTCGAGCTCGCGGGCAAGCACGGCATCCGCGTCATCGCGATGGAGGTGACGCACGAGGCGCACATCGACGAGATCCGGGGCGCGCTCGAGGCGGCCGGCAGCCCGACCGGCGTGATGCTGCAGATCGGCACGCGCAACGCGCAGAACTTCGAGCTGCTCAAGGCCGTGGGCCACCAGACGGAGATGCCGGTGATGGTGAAGCGCGGCATGGGCATCACGCTGGAGGAATCGCTGAACGCGTGCGAGTACGTGGCCTCGGGCGGGAACCGGCGCATCGTGTTCTGCCTGCGCGGCGTCAAGAGCCACCTCGGCGACCCGCACCGCAACTTCGTCGACGTGGCGCACGTGCCGGTGGTGAAGCGGCAGACGCGCCTGCCGGTGTGCGTCGATCCGTCGCATTCGGTCGGCCGCCGCGGCGCGGGCGCGGACGGGCTGCTCGACATCTTCCACATCACCGCCCAGGGGATCATCGCCGGGGCCAACATGATCCTCGTCGACGTGCACCCGCGCCCGGAGGCGGCGCTGTGCGACGGGCCCCAGGCGCTGCGCCTCGACGAGCTCGCCCACTTCGTCGAGGACGCGGCGATCGTGCGGCAGGCGTACGAGGCGCGGCTCCGGCGGGCGGAAGCGGGAGGGTAGCGGGGACCGCCCGAAGGGGCGGGAACCCCGCTATTCTCCCCCCTGTGTTCTTCTTCTGCGCCACCAACGTGGGGTCGGAGCGTCTCCTCAGGGCGGAGATCGCGCGCCTGCGCCCGGATGCGCGCGCCGCGTTCGCGCGGCCGGGGCTGGTGACGTTCAAGGCCGGCGCGGCGCTCGCGCCCGACTTCGCGCTGGGGGCGACGTTCGCGCGCGCCTGGGGGCTGTCGCTGGGCGAAGCCGACGTCGAGCGGGCCGCGCGCGCGGTGGGCGCGACGCGCCTGCACGCGTGGGATCGCGAGGGCGGGCCGCCGCCGGCGACGGAGGAGCTGCGCGGGACGGGGTTGTTCGCGCCCGGCGACGTGGCCGTGGTCGGCGAGACCGTGCTCGACGTCGTCCTGGCCGCCGGCGAGCCGCCGTGGCTGGGCTGGCACGTGCACGACGCGGCGCATCCGCCGTGGCCCGGCGGGCTCGTCCCCGTCGAAGTCCCGTCCGAGGCGCCCTCGCGCGCCTACGCCAAGGTGGAGGAGGCGATCGCGTGGTGGGGCGCGCCGCTCAAGCGGGGCGAGACGGCGGTCGAGATCGGCAGCGCGCCCGGAGGGGCGAGCTACGCGCTCTTGCGCCGCGGCCTCCACGTCGTCGGGGTGGATCCCGGCGCGATGGACCCCGTCGTGGCGGCGCACCCGGCGTTCCGCCACGTGCGCGCCGCGGTGGGCGCGGTGCGCCACGAAGACCTGCCCGACGAGGTCCACTGGCTGCTCCTCGACGTGAACCTGGCGCCGCAGGTCGCGCTCCACGCGATCCGGCGCCTCGTGCCGATGGTGCGGGCGACGCTGCGCGGGGCGATCCTGACGCTCAAGCTCAACGAGGAGGGCTTCGCGGCGGAGATCCCGTCGTTCCTCGCGCGCGTGCGCGAGCTCGGCTTCGCCTACGCGCGCGCGGTCCAGCTCCCGTCCCACCGCAGCGAGATCTGCGCCTATGCGAGGATGCGGGCGTGAGACGGGTCCCTCTCGCGGGAGCTACGGCTTCTGCCCCTTGAGCTTCGCGAGGATCATCTCGCCCAGGCTGGCGAGCTTCCCATCGACGATCCGCTGGATCTCCGGGTCGGCCTCCGGCCGCTTGCCGCGGCGTGCGTCGGGCTCGGGACGCTCGCGACGGTCCTGACGATCCTGACGATCCTGACGGTCCTGGCGCTCCGGCCGCTCCGGGCGCGGTCGCGGCCGCTGCTGCTGCGGCGGCGGCGCCGCCGGACGCTCGGGCGCGGGCAGGAGCGCCTTGCGCGACAGCGCGATCCTGAGCTTCCCGCCCTCGCGCCGGACGTCCAGCACCTTCACCTCGACCTCGTCGCCGATCTTCAACACCATCGCCGGGTCGGCGACGAACTCGTGCGCGATCTCCGACTTGTGCAGGAGGCCCACGTGCGACCCCGCCAGCGACAGGAACGCGCCGAACGCGGTCAGCGACACGACGCGCCCGCGGAGCACCTCGCCCGCCGCGGGATCGGGGCCCGGCTCCGGCGCGGGCGCGGGCTTGGACGGCCGCGCCGCCGCGTCGTCGCCGTGTCCCGACTGGCGCGCCCCCCGCGGCGGCAGCGGCGGCAGCGACGCGCGCAACGTCGCCAACCGATCGCGCGTCGCGTGCACGTGCCGGCGCAGCCCCTTGGGCGATTCCTGCCGCAGCGCGTTCCGCAGCAGGTCGTCCGCCTGCCGCAATAGACGATGCGTGTCCTCGACACTGATGTCGGGGCGCGCCGCCTTCTCGAGGAGGAGCTGCGCCAGGTTGTGCATGAGCAGCGCGCTCTGCGGCGCCCGCTCCAGCCCCTGACGGTAGGCGCGCTCCGCCTTGTCCGCGTCGCGCTCCGCCTCCTTGTACCAGGTGCCGCGCGCGTTCCAGGCATGCTCCGAATCCTCCCCCTCGCCGGCGCGGTCCCATTCCTTCTCGCTGCGCTCGCGGTCCTCGTACCACAGCGTCTGCGCGACCAGCGACCGGTACAGCGGGTCCGCGCCGAGGCGCGCCTCGATCCCGGGCAGCGCCTCGGCGAGCGCGCGCACGAACGCGGGGTCCGCGTTCGGGTCCTTGCGGTCGAACAGGAGCGCCGAAAACGCGGCGCGCACCAGGTGAAGCAGCCGCACGCCGTCGTCGGGCACGAGCGCCGCGTCGGACGCCGCCGCGTAGGCGCGCACCGCGTCCACGGTGGCGCGCAGCGCGTCCTCGAGGCGGCCCTCGCGCCGCGCCGCGTTCGCCAGGACGACGTAGTACTCGAGCCCCAGGCTCCCGCCCTCGAGGCCCATGCGCACCAGCCGGTCCCCGATCTCGGCCTGGCCGATCTTGAACGCCAGCTCGGCGAGCGCGGGTCCGATCTCCGGGTACTTGGCCGTGAGGTCCACGAGCCGCAGGAGCTCGGGAACGGGGTCAGCCGCGCGATTCTCCGTGTTCTCCAAGATGCAGTGTACTTAACGCGTTTCGGGCTACCGGGAAACCAGGATCAGCAAGGACCGCGGCGAAACCCCGTACGTCGCGCCGCCCATCACGTCGCCGTCGGCGTCGGCGACGAAGTTGTCCTGCGCCTCCATCCAGGCGGCGGTGTCGGATACCCGCACCCATTGCTGTCCCGCCGGCGGCGGCGGCAGCGTCGCCGTCACCCACCCCCAGTATCCATTGTAGGCGACGTAGATCGACTCGGCGGCGGCATCCAGCCTCCACGCCAGGAAATGTCGCGTCGGATCGTCGAGATACGCCGGATCGGCGGCGGCGCCGTCGTCGCGCAGCCACGCGACGGGGAACCCATAGGCCGCCGGCCGCAGCGCGGCGTGCGCGCGCCGGAACGCCAGGAGCTTCGTGACGAAGCGCGTGAACGACGCGTTGGCGCCGCCCGCGCTCCAGTCGAGCCAGTTCGCCGTCGAATCCACGTTGTATGCGTTGTTGTTGCAGCGCAGGGAACGGAGCATCTCGTCGCCGCCGACCATCATGGGGACGCCGGCCGACAGCATGAGCAGCGCCATGCCCGTGCGCGCCGCCTGCCGCTGCGCCGATCGATCGCCCCCGTGGTCCCACGCGATGTTGTTGGTCGTCCCGCCGTCCGACGGGCCGTACGGCCACGGCTGCGCGTTGTTCGCGCCGTTGCACGAGTAGAGGTCGTCGAGCGTCAGCCCGTCGTGGGCGACGACGAAGTTCACCGACGCCGCCGGCTTGCGCCCGTCGTCCTGGTAGAGATCGGAGGATCCGGCGACGCGCCGCGCGAGCTCCGCCGGCGGGACGTTCGCGAGGTTCTGGTGGGCGCGGATCGTGTCGCGGAACACGCCGTTCCACTCCGACCAGCCCCACGGAAACCCGCCGGCCTGGTACGTCCCGTCGCCGAGGCCCCATGGCTCGGCGATGAGGTCCACGCCCGCGCCGCCGTCGTCGGGCCGCGCCGGCAGCTCCTTCGCCGCGCGGTTCAGCACGTTCTGCGGGTCGAGCTTGTCGAAGCGGAAGCACGCGCCGGTGCACGCGTTGCCCAGCACCGGCGCGAGGTCGAAGCGGAACCCGTCGACGCCGAGCGTCGCGCTGAAGTAGCGCAGCGAGTCCATGACCTGGTTGCGCACCAGCGTCTGCGCCGCCGAGAAGTTCGGCCCGACGCCGTTGTTGTCCCAGTAGGCGCGCGCCGAGGCGTGCTGGTAGTACGTGACGTCGTCGAGCCCGCGCCACGACAGGATCCCGGCCACGTCGCCCGTCTTGTCCCACAGCCCGCCCTCGCCCGTGTGGTTGTAGACGACGTCGAGGTAGACCTTGAGCCCGGCCCGGTGGAACGCCGCGACCATGTCGCGGAGCTCGCGCGTGGGCCCGCCCGGCGAGCGATCGGCGGCATAGCGGCGATCGGGCGCGAAGTAGGCGAGCGTCGCGTAGCCCCAGTAGTTGTCGCCGGCGGTCGTCGGCACCACGTCGTTGGCGTCGTTCTGCGACTCCTGGATGGGGAGAAACTCGACGGCCGTGACGCCGAGGCCGGCCAGGTACGCCGCCTTCTGCGCCGCCCCGGCGTACGTGCCCCGCAGCGCCGCCGGCACCGACGGATCGTTCTCGGTCAGGCCGCGGACGTGCACCTCGTAGATGATCTCGTCGCGCAGCGCGCGCGAGGGCCGCGGGCCGACGTCGCCCGACGGCCAGGGGAGCGCGATGCCCTTGGGCGCGACGGGCGCGGAGTCGGTCGCGCGCCGCCCCGGCCCCGACGCGTAGACGTCGGGCGTCGGCTGCGCCGGCGTGAGCGGATCGTGGCTGACCTCGAGCGCGTAGGGATCGAGGAGGAGCTTGTTGGGGTTGAAGCGGTTCCCGGCGGCGTCGACGTCGGCGACGAAGCCGACCTCGGTGCCGGGCGTCCACGCGCTGTCGTACGGCCAGTTCGGGCCCCAGGCGCGGTAGCCGTAGTAGATCGTCGCCGGGAGGCTCGCGCGCGGGACGCTCCGCGCGAACACGTGGGTCGTGGAGCTCGGCGTGAGGACGTAGCGCGCCGTCGCGGCCGCGCCCGTCGGCTGGGCGTAGATCCACACCTCGATCCGCGTGGCGTGCTCCGAGGCGACGCGAAAGCTCACCGTGGTCGAGCCGACCGTCGCCCCCAGCCGCGCCGGCGCGCGGGCGTTGTCGGACTGCGGGGCGCCGTCCGCTTCGTCTGTCGCAACGGCCGCGCACGCTGCCAAAAATGCCAACAAGTACAGGTATTTCATGGACTACGGGGTAGGACCATAGGCGACAAGGGGATACCTTGTCAACCATCACCGGGGGCGCGGTCCCCCCGCGGGAAGCGCATCACGGCCACTCGTTGCCCAGCTTGTCGAGCGGGCCGCCCTGCGGCTTGATGACGCAGAAGCGGTGTCCGCTCGGCGCCTCCATCACCCACCACGTCTGCACCTTGGCGACGCGGCGGGCGCCCAGCGCCTCGAGGCGCGCCGCCTCGGCCTCGACGTCGTCGCTCTCGATGTCGAGGTGCACGCGGCTCGGGTGGTCGACGCTCTGGAGGCCGATGAGGAGCTCGTTCTCGCCCGTCTTGAGGTAGCGGTAGGTCGGCGAGTCCGCCGTCGCGGGCTGCGGCGGCCGCCCGAGCGCCTTGCTCCAGAACGCGGCGGCGACGTCGAGATCCTTGCCCTGCTGACAATCGATGATGAAACCAACCAGTCGGCTGCGATGCATGGGGTTCTCCTTTTCTCAGCGGTCGTCGTCGTCCGGGGCGAACGGATGGATCGGCCCGGCCATCTCGTGAAACGCGGTGCCCTTGGCGTCGGGCAGAAGCACGTAGGACTTGCCGAGGGCGGGGTACTCGAGCACGTCGACGAGCTGGTTCTCGCCGCCCATGAGGTAGACCAGCTCCTCGGCGTAGGGGTTGCGGAGCAGGTGCGGGACCGACGGCGCGGGGAAGCCGACGAAGTCGCCGGGACCGAGCTCGATGTCCGCCCCGTCGATGAGCGCCACCGCCCGCCCCGAGAGCACGTAGAGCCACTCCTCCTCGACGAGGTGGGAGTGGTAGGCGAACGATTCCTCGCCGGGGGCGAGGCGCGCGTGGCTCACGCCGATGCGCGACAGCCCGCTCAGGCGGCCCAGCGACGTGCCCGTGAGGCGCGACCGCGGGTTGAGCCGCTGGCGGTAGACGCGCGCCTTGTCGTCGACGTCGGCGGCGCGGAGGACACCGGCCCGTTTTCGCTCCATGGGGACAATCTATGCCCCGCCCGGGGCCGCAAGTCTTTCACGTTCTTGCTCTTGCCCGGACCTGGGTCGGACGGCAAAGATCCCGTATGCCCACGATCGTGCGCGAGTGGCTGGCGTCGCGGCCGGGCCTGCGGGTGGTGAGCTGCCGCTGCGACGGCGCGGACGGCGGGCGCCCGCGGGTCGAGCGCACCAGGGGGGACGCGGTCTGGGTGGTGCTGCGGGGGAGGTTCGCCCTTCGCCACGCGCGGTTCCGTCACGTCGCCGACCCCACCACCGCCGTGTTCCTCCGCGCGGGGGATGCCTACGAGGTGAGCCACCCCGACGGGGGCGACGTCTGCCTCGCGCTGGGCGGAACGCTGGTGGGCGAGCTGGTGGAGACCGGCACGGGGGCGCGGCCCATCGGGGCGGACGCCTGGTCGCGCGTCCAGATCGCGGCGGCGCGGCTCCACGCCGGCGAGGCCCTGGCCGGCCTGGCGCTGGAGGAGGCGCTCGCGGCGGCGTTCCCGGCCGACACCTCGCCGCCGCCCGCGGCGCGCGATCGCGACGTGGCCGGCGTGGTGGCGCACGCGGTGCGCCTGCGGTTCGACGAGCGCCTGCCCCTGTCGGAGCTCGCCGACGAGGCGGGCGTGTCGATGTTCCACGCCTGCCGCGTGTTCCGGCGCGTCACCGGCCAGAGCATCCACCAGTTCCAGCTCGAGGTGCAGCTCCGCCACGCGCTCGGCCTGCTCCTCGACGGGGGCGCGCCGCTCGCGGACATCGCCGCGTCGACCGGCTTCGCCAGCCAGGCGCATTTCACCCATCGGTTCCGGCGCCGCTTCGGCGTCACGCCGGGGTCGGTGCGGGCGGCGCGGACGCTGCGCGCGATTCGCGCCTGATATGCCGGACGCGCCGCTTGGTCGCCTTCCCGTGTAAGGGGCCGGAGCTTCTGCCCGAGCTGCATGGGCCGGCGCATGGCCCAGACTGCCCCGACCGGATAACATGGGGGCGCGATGAGAAGGTCCGCCACCTGGGTCGTGACCGTGCTGATATGCGCTGGTGCGGCGGCTGGTGGTTATTACCTGTACTTGCGAATGCAGGCCCAGGCCGTGCGCTACGAGACGGTCAAGGTCGAGCGCAGCCGCATCGCGGCCAAGGTTACGGCATCGGGGACGTTGTCGGCGCTGGTCACGGTCCAGGTCGGCAGCCAGGTCTCTGGGCGCATCCAGGAGATCCTTGTCGACTTCAACTCGCCCGTCAAGAAGGGGCAGGTCATCGCGAGGATCGAACCCCAGCTCTTCGCAGCTGCTCTCGAACAGGCGCGCGGAAACTATCTCAGTGCCAAGGCCAACCTCGCCAAGGCCCGCGTGCTGGCAGCCGACGCCGCCCGGCAGCTGGCGCGGGCCAAAGCGCTGGCCGCGGACAAGCTCATCGCTCTCGCCGAGCGCGACTCCGCACAAGCCGCCACCGATGCGGCCCGCGCACAGGTCGCTGCCGCCGCCGCGGCGGTCGAGCAGGCCCGCGCCGCCAAGCACCAGGGCGAGATCAACCTCGCCTACACGACCATCGTCGCGCCCATCGACGGCGTGGTCATCTCTCGCAACGTCGATGTGGGCCAAACCGTGGCGGCTTCACTGCAGGCGCCCACGCTGTTCATGATCGCCGAGGATCCGAAAAAGATGCAGGTGGACACCAACGTCGCCGAGGCCGATGTTGGCCGGCTCACGCCGCACATGTCCGCGAGCTTCACCGTCGATACCTATCCACGCGAGCGCTTCCATGGCACGGTGCGCCAGATCCGCGACGCGCCGCAGATGGTGCAGAATGTGGTCACCTACGACGCGGTCATCGATGTCGACAACAGCGACCTCAAGCTCAAGCCGGGCATGACCGCCAACGTCACATTCGTCGTCGCCGAACGCGACGCCGCTCTGGTGGTGCCGAACGCGGCGCTGCGCTTCCGCCCCCGCACCGACGACGCCGCCAAAGGATCGCACCATGGGGACGCAAGAGACGGTGGCGGCGAGCCGAGCGGTCGCCACACCGTGTGGGTGCTGCGCGAGGGTCGGACCGTGGTTCCGATCGAAATCCGCACCGGCATCACGGACGGCGTCCTCGCCGAGGTGCTGAACGGTGAGCTGCGCCAGGGCGATCTGGTCGTCACCGACGTGCGGAGCGGGCGCGGCGCCGGCAGCGGATCGCGCGCCCCTAGTGGCCCGCAGTGATTCGTTGACACCTGCCTCCACCCCGGATCATGCTCGCTTCCGTGAACCCGCTGGTGACGCTGCGGGTGGCGGCGCGTGCGCTGCTGCGCAACACGATGCGGTCGTTCCTCACCGCGTTGGGGATCATCATCGGCGTGGCGGCGGTGATCTCGATGGTGGCGATAGGCGAGGGCGCCAAGGCCCAGGTCGAGCAGGCCTTCGCGGCGATGGGTACGAACGTGCTCATCATCTCGTCGGGCTCATCGACCTCGGGCGGGGCCCGCGGTGGTTCGGGCTCGATCCCTACCTTGACCTGGGATGACTTGAAGGCCATCCAGACCCAGGCCAGGCAGGTGCGCTATGCGGCGCCGCACCTGCGTATCACCGCGCAGGTGATGAGCGAGGAGCAGAACTGGATGACGCAGATCACCGGCGTGACGCCGGAGTACTTCACCATCCGCACCTGGCGCGCGGCCCAGGGAGCGCCGTTCTCGCAGTCGGACGTCGATGGCGGCACCAAGGTGGTGGTGCTCGGGCAGACGGTCGCCGAGAAGCTCTTCGGGCCGGAGGGCGACCCCACCGGCCAGCGGGTGCGCATCAGGAACATCCCATTTCAGGTGATCGGAGTGCTCGAGCCCAAGGGGCAGTCGGCGACCGGCCACGACCACGACGACAGTGTTTACATTCCGGTGAGCACCTTCCGCTCCAAGATCCAGGGTGGGCTGGGGAATTTCATCGCCGGCTCGATCTACGTGAGCGCGGTCTCGCCGGGCGCCGTACCGCGGGCGCAAGCGGAAATCGAAAGTTTGTTGCGCGAGCGCCACCACATCCAGAAACCCGCGGAGAACGATTTTTCGATCAGGAACCTGGCCGAGGTCGCGGAGGCGCGCGAGGAGGGCGCCCGGACGCTGAGCTTGCTCCTGGCGAGCATCGCCGCCGTCTCGCTGCTCGTTGGCGGCATTGGCATCATGAACATCATGCTGGTCAGCGTCACCGAGCGGACGCGGGAGATCGGCCTGCGCATGGCCGTCGGCGCCAAGCCGCGCAACATTCTGCTGCAGTTCTTGGTCGAGGCCCTCACCCTGTCGGCGACGGGCGGCGTCGTGGGCATCGTCCTCGGCGTGGGCGCTGCGGAGTGGCTATCGCTACGCTTCGGCTGGCCGGTTCTGGTTCGCCCCGAGGTGATCCTCGTCGCGGTGGTGTTCAGCGGGCTGGTCGGCATCGGCTTCGGCCTGTACCCCGCGCACAAGGCCTCGCGCCTCGACCCAATCGATGCCCTACGCTACGAGTGACGTTCGCCAAGTGACCGGAGGAGGGCCAGCGCGGCCCGCGGCTGCTGCATGAGGAAGTGCGCCTTGCGCAGAAGCACGACCTCCTCGTACCAGCGGATGCGAGCGCCAAGCTCCGCCGCTCCGGGGTAGACAGCGAGCACACTCGCGCGCAGCGGGGCGTGCGCTGGCATGGCTGCAGGCTCGAGCAGAGTCCGGCGGCGCAGCTGGGCCAGCAGGTTGCCGAGATCCAGCGCGGGATCCCCGAGAGTCGCCTTGTCGAAGTCCAGGATGGCGGGCCGATCCTCGTGCCACAGAAGCTGGGCGGGGCCGAAGTCGCCGTGGACGAGGCGCGGCATCTCGGGCGCGGCCGGCGCTTCGCACCCCAGCCGCACGAGCAGCGGCTCGAGGAGCGGTGTCGCTGCGGGCACCCGGCGGGCGAGCTCCTCGGCTTGCGCGCGCATATCGGCCAACAGCGCGGCGGGCGTGGCGACGGCATCGAGCATGACGGGGGTCGCATGCACGGCGGAGAGCGCACGCGCCGCGGCCGCGAGGATGGTCGTCCCCGAGCCGCGCAGCAGCGGCAAGACCGGCTGTCCTGGCACGTCCGACAGCAAGAGCAGGCGGTACGGGGCATGGTAAGCGATGACCCGCGGCAGAAGGAGATTGCCGCGTCGTTGGCAGCCGGACGATGCCAGCGCAGCGAGGACGCGCGCGGTCTTCTGCGCCGTCGCTTGCTGATCGTAATATTTTCCGATCAACTGTTCCTCGCGACCGCCGACGCGGAGATGGTAGCGGACCACGCGGCGCGTCTCCCGCGCCGAGAGAACCTGTTCCTGCCACCGTTCGAGCCGCTCGCCGGGGCGCAGCGCGCCTATGAGCACGGCTTCGGTCTCGGACGGTGAGGGCCTAAAGACCGCGCTCATCGCCCTCCATCGCCGCAGTGAGTGCCGAGCGGGCGCGCGCGGCCAGGATCGGCACAAGCTGGGTCCATCCCTGCGGTTTCAGGCGCCGCACGGTGGAAAGCTTGCGCGTCAGCGATAGACCGTGATAGAAGGCGATGTTGCGCGCAGACACCGGCATCACGGCCAGATAAGCGTCGCGGAACGTGGCCACGGAAGCCGAAGCGCGCGGCGCGAGACGCGGGTGGCTCAAGCACAGGCGCTCGAGCTGGGCCAGGAAATGGCCCACGTCATAGGCGGCCTCGGTGCAGCCGAACATGTCGAGATCGAGGAGCACCGGTCCGCGGCTCGCCCAGAGAAAGTGCTCGGGGGCGGCGTCGCCATGCACCAAGACCGGCAGGGCGGCGTCGAGGACTGGCACGATCTCGGCCAGGCGCAAGAGGAGCGGGCGCACGAGATCGGCGGCCTCGGGCCATTTGCGGCACAGGCGCTCGCCGCGCGCCCGCGTTGCGGCCAAAATGGTCGCCGCGGGGGTCGGGGCCTCGGGGGCCACCGCGGAGCCGTGCAGTGTGGCCAGCGCGGCCGCCGCCGCGGCGAGAAGCTGGGGCCGCCCGTCGTCGACGAGGGAGCCGGAAAGCGTGGGCCCGTCTAGCCAGGGCGAGATGAGCAGGCGCTCGCTTGGCAAGTAGGCGAGTGGGCTCCACACCGGGCAGTCGACGTGGCGGCGCGCGCAGTCGGCGGCGATCTGGCGGTGCAGCGCGAACAGCTCGCGGCCACGGTCGCCGACGTAGGCTTTGCAGGCATAGACCCGGCCGGCGGCAGTCGCCACGCGGAGGACGAAGCGATCCGGATGCAGGCTCACGAGCGTGGCGTCGGCGTTCTCGGGATCGGGCTCGTCCGGGAGCCCTTCACGCAGCAGCGTGACGAGCGCTGCGCGCTGCTGCAGCCGCGCCAGCCGTTCGCCGAGCTCGCGGCGCGATTGGGCATCGGGCATGGCGAAATCGAGCCGCATCATGGCGTCCGACCGAGCCAGCGATCGAGATACTCGGTCGCGCGTTCGGCGCCGTCGAAGGATAGCTCCCGCCGCGTCCGCTGCCGATGCACCGCAGGGTCGCAGCCGAGCGCCCACTCGAGCGCGTCGGCGAGTGTGTCGCCGTCGAGCACACCCGGGCTGACCACTCGCGCGAGGCCGTGGGCGGCGAGCATCTCGGCGCGGATCCGCTGCTCGACCTTGTGCGTGGCGCGCGGGACAATCACCGGCGGTCGCTTGCCGGCTGCCAGCGCCTCGTACACGCTGTTGTATCCGCCCATGGTCACGATGGCGTCAGCAGCGGCCATCCACGCATAAGTGTCGGCGCGCTCGAGGACGCGGACGTTTTCGCGGGCCCGCGCGCGCAGCTCGGCGCGCTCGGCGGCGGGCATGAACGGGCCGGTGACCAGAACGGCCTGTACGTCAGTCCGCTGCCCCAGCGCCGCCAGGGTGGCCGCCAGCACCGCGTATCCATCGCTGCCGCTGCCGACGGCGGCCACGACCAGCGGCCCGGTCTCGGCGAGGTCGACCTCGCGCCGCAGGGCCGCGGCATCCGGGCTGGGTGGCGGGCGCACGATGTATCCGCAGTCGTGGAGCTTGGCCTCGACGGCGGGGGCGAGGTCGTACGCCCGGACCACGTCGTAGAGCCGGCGCAGGCCGAAAAGCGCGATACCGTCGTAAAGTTGTTCGAGGGCGGGATAGACTCCGAGCTCCCGCCACTGGGCGCGGATGCGCACCGGATGGTCCATGATGTCGCGCAGCCCGAGCACCAAGCGCGTGCCAGGGCATTGGCGCTTTAACGTCCACAGTCCGTCACTGAGCTCGCCGGCGTATCCCAGCGGTTCATGATCGACCAAGACCAGGTCGGGCGCCAGGCCGAGGACGGCGTCGGTGAGCAGCTGGCTGCGCAGCCGGCGAAAGCGCTCGCGCGCCGCATCGCGTTCGGCCGTGCTTTGCGCAATGCCCTCCGGCGTCAGCCGCGTGGGCAGCTTGATGTAATCGCATCTTTCGGGCAGGACGAACAGCCTGGTAATGGGCGATTTCGTCAAGAGATATACGACGAGATCGGGGTGAACGCCGAGGAGGCCGCGGGCAATCGTCAGCGTGCGATTGATGTGGCCCAGTCCCTGGCTGTCCTGGGCGTACATCACCGCCGTGCGCACGCGATCAGCCATGGCCGTCCGCGAGCAGCGGCCGCAGCGCGGCGGCGATGCGGTCGAGCGCCTGGGCGGGCTGGAACAGCGGCGGCACCGGCGCCGGTCCATGCTCGCAAAGCTTCACCACCTCGTCGGCCAGGCGCTCGGGGGTCAGCGATTCCTCGGCCAGCGTTCGGCACCAGCCGCGCTCCGCGAACAGCGCCGCGCGCAGCGCCTGTTCCCCGCTTCGGGTACGGCGAGGGATGACGAGCGGGATCCGGCCGAGCGCGATTGCCTCGGCAACGCTGTTGTAGCCGCCACGGCAGACCACGACGCGAGCCGCAGCCATGAGCGCGTAGGTGTCGAGGGTCTCACGCAGGGTGAGCAGGCCGCCGGCGGCGGCCTTGAGGAGGTCGCGGTGCGCGGAGGGCATGAGCGGCCCGGTCACCATGACCGTGTGCACCGCCACCCGCCCCAGGATGAGCGGCAGGGCGCGCAAATACGCTTGCATGACAAGCAGGCCGTCGGCGCCGC
Organism: Haliangiales bacterium; assembly: GCA_035259575.1. GTDB lineage: Bacteria > Myxococcota_A > Polyangia > Haliangiales > SHYZ01 > DATFWE01. The sequence continues at coordinate 8,948 of DATFWE010000192.1, read as the reverse complement.
TGCCCGCCGTCACCGCGATGACCGGCGTAGCGCCGGAAATCGACCGCTCCTCGCGCCACGCCGCCGCGTCCGGACACGACCGGACCGGGGTCAGGTAGCCGCAGTAGGTGACGCCGCGCAGCCCGTACTCGCCCGCGACGTCGAAGACGTCGCGCTCACCGTAGACCAAGATGGCCCGGTAATGCTCGTCGAGGGTTGTGTAGATGTTGCGCTCCGACCAGCTGTGCCGCACGTGGGCGCCGGTGCCGCGGATGTCGCGCAGCCCGAAGACGAGGGCGGTCTCGGGACACTCGGCGCGGAGGGCGGCGAGCGCCGGCAAGAGCTCGCCGCCCAGTCCCTGCGGCTCGTTGTCGACGTGGACGAGGTGCGGCCGAAACTCGTGCACCAGCTCGCGGATGAGCGCGGCGCGCAGGCGCAGGTAACGCGGCGGCTCCTCGTCGACGAGGGTGCGGAGCTCGCCCTGCGCGTCGGGCCCGAGCGGTGCCAGCGACGGCAGCTTGACGATGTCGCAGCGCGGCGGCAGCGCGAACAGGCCGAGGTTTGCCGCGCTGCGGGTAAGGATGAGCGATTCGGCGCCGAGGAGCACGTCGCCGAGGTGCGCCGCGAGGGTGATGGCCCGGCGCACGTGGCCCAGGCCCGCGCCATCCTGGCAGTAGAAGAGCAAGCGGGGCGAAGAGGCCGCCATGGGGTCGGTCAACCCCAGCCCATCACGGCGCGCTCAGCGGCCGGCTCTCCGCTCCCGTTCCGCCCTCGTCGAACTGCAGATCATAGAGCTGGCAGTAGCGCCCGCCCGCGCGGTAGAGCTCGGCGTGCGTCCCCCACTCGACGATGCAGCCGTCCTCGACCACCAGGATGCGATGCGCCCGCCGTACCGTTGACAGGCAGTGGGCGATGACGAAAGTCGTGCGCCCGCGCATCAGCCGTTCCAGGGCCTCCATCACCAACCGCTCGGACTCGGCATCGAGGCCGGTGGTCGGCTCATCGAGAATCAAGATGGGCGCGTCGCGGATCATGGCCCGCGCGATGGCGATGCGCTGGCGTTGTCCTCCGGAAAGGGTGGCGCCGCGCTCGCCGATCACGGTGTCGTAGCCGTCGGGCAGTTGGGCGATGAACTCGTGCGCGTTGGCCTGCCGCGCGGCGGCGACGACGCGCGCCATGACCGCCTCGGCGCGCGGCTTGTCGCGCAGACTCGCCAGCCAGGTGGGCCCGAACCCGGGCGGCGCCTCCTCCAGGCCGTAGGCGATGTTCTCCCAGATGGTGGCGGGGAACAGCACCGCCTCCTGCAGGACAACGCTCACCTGGCGGCGCAGGCTGGCCAGGCGCAGGCGGCGGATATCGTGGCCATCGATGCGCACGCACCCCTGAGTGGGGTCATAAAAGCGCGGGATCAAGCTGACAAGCGTGGTCTTGCCGGCGCCGGTGGAGCCCACCAGCGCCACCATCGTGCCGGCGGGGACGCTGAGGTCGATGTCGCGCAAGACCGTGGGTCCGGCCCCGCCCGCGCGCAGCTCACCGCGCGGAGCGTAGGCGAAGGACACGTGGTCGAAGTCCACCGCGCCACGCAGCGCGGGCGCCTCGACGGCGTCGGCCTGGTCGCGGACCTCCGGGCTGGCATCCAGGATCTCGATGATCCGCTCCGCGCTCACCTGGGCCTTGCTGATCACGTTGGCCAGCTTGGCGAGCTGCTTGATCGGCGAGTACAGGTTCTTGAGGTAAGCCATGAAGGCCACGAGCTGCCCCAGCGTGAGGCCACCGCTCATGACCCGGCGCGCGCCGAGAAGCAGCATCACCACCGTGCCCAGCGCCATGAGGATGTCGACCAGCGGCTTGTACCGCGACTGGAGGTGGGTGGCCTCCAGGCTGGCCTCGAGGCTGGCCTGGTTGTGCAGATCGAAGCGCGCCGCCTCGTGCGCTTCGCGGGTGAATGCCTGCACCACCCGGATCGACGACACGGTCTCCTGCACCACCGACGCGATGTCGCTTTCTTTCTTGCGCGCGCGCCGCGCCGCGGCCTTGATGCGCGTGGTGTAGTGGCGCATGACGAGAAACAAGACTGGGACCACGCCGAGCGCGATCAGCGTGAACGGCAAGTCCATGCGCGCCATGATGGCCAGGATTCCGAGCACGGTCAGGCCGTTGACCGTGAGCACGGTGACCGCCGAGACCATCATCTCCTGGATGTTGGAGATGTCGCCGGTCAGCCGGCTGACGAGGTCGCCCGAGCGGCGGCTGTCGTGAAACGGCAGCGACAGCCGCTGGATGTGCGTAAACAGGGTGCGGCGGATGTCGAACACGATGCGCTGGCCGATGGCGGTGATGCGCGAGTTGGCGAGGTAGGCGAAAAGACCATTGATCAACGCCAGGCCGAGCAGCACGGCGGCCGCCAGCTCCAGCAGGCGCAGCGGATCCGCGCCGGCCAGCCAGGCGGTGAGCTGCGGCCAGGCGTCGATGCGCAGCGGTCTTCCTCGCAGGACGTTGTCGATCACCACCTTGAGCACGAGCGGCTGCAGGACGTCGCTGCTCACCTGGACGACGAGGAGGAAGACGGCGACGGTGATGGGGCGGCGGTAGGGCTGCGCATAGGGCAAGAACTCGCGGGCGACTCGCCGAACGGCGTGGAGATTAGCGGGGGTGCGCGCCGACATGCCCAAGCACCCACTGCTGCAACGTCGCCTTTCGCCGCCGCGGCAGCAGGCGCAAGATCTCGGCGGTGGCGTGCTCGGTCCCCGCCAGGCTGCCGGTATCGCTGCCAGGCACCGGGTTGCCCTCGAGCAGACACTCGGTGAGCCGGGCGGCCAGCGTGGTCGGCGTCGCTTCGGCGGGGTCGAGCATGCGCACGAGGCGCCGCTCTTCCAGGATGCGGGCGCGCATGAGCTGTTCCTTGCGCGGCGTCGTCCGTGGCACGATCACCGACTGGCGGCGCAGCGCCAGAAGCTCGGACACCGTGTTGTAACCGCCCATGCTGACCACCACGTCGGCAGCTACGAGGCAGCTTAGCATGTGCGGCGCGAAGTCGGTCAGGTGTACACGCTCCATCCGTGTCGCTGCGCGCGCCAGCTCCTCGCGCTCGGCGGCATCGAGCAGCGGCCCGGTGACCACCAGCGCCTGCAGCCCTGGAAAGTCACGGCGCATCAGCGGGATGGCCTCGAGGGTGCACCGGAGGATCGGGCCGCCGTCGGCACCCCCGCCGGCGGTAGCCAAGAGGAGCGGCTGCGCGAGGCCGTACTGGGCGCGGATCGCCGCCGCAGGCAGGAGCGGCTCGTGTTTGGCGAGGTAGCCGGAGTAGCTCAGCTTGGCGACGACCGGCGGCGGAAGCGCGTAGGCCTCATCCAGGGCAAAGTGTTCGCGGTTGCCATAGACCAGGATGGAGTCGTAGTACTGTTCGAGCGCGGCGTATATTGCTTGCCGCTGCCACAGAGCTCGCACCACCTCGGGCTCGTCGAGGATGTCGCGCAGCCCGAGCAGGATGCGTGCCTTTGGCCGCGCGCGCCGCACGTGCTCCAGCGTTTGCAGTAGCTCGCCCTTCATGCCGATGGGCGCGTGATCCACCACCAGCACGTCGGGACGGAAGGCGGCAGCTGCAGCGACAAGCTGCCGGGAACGGTGGGCGACAACCTGCGCCTCGTCGAGACTGCCATCGAGCGCGCGATACTGCTCCGCGCCGCACTTTACAACCGGTTTGAGGGAAAGGATCTCGACCCCGTCGGGCACGACCAGCCGATGGACAACCGGCGACCCGGTGGCCACGAGGATGCGCGCGTCCAGACACCTCTTACGAAGGTGGCGAGCTAGGGTTAGCGTCCGTCGGATATGGCCGAGGCCATAGGTGTCGTGCGAATAGAACATCACCCCGCTGCCCCCCGCAGACGCAGGATAGAATTCTCCCAATTTAGGTCTAATGTATCACATACGACACCGGTGGTCCTTCCTCCTGTCACATACGACACCGGCGGTCCGTCCTCCTGTGAGCACCGTCACTCTTCTTATCCAAGGCGTCCGGATCCAGATCGCCTGCGACGTCGACGACTTCGTCGATTACATCGGCCTTCATCTGCCAGCCCACGGCGACGCGAGCGGCGGCGAACCGAACATTTCTGTCCGCGTGCGCTGGCTCGAAGGGGACACCTTCACGCCGCAGGCACTGGCCTTCCCCGAGGAGCGCGAGCTAGATGAGGTGGGCAAACGCCTCTTCGCCGGCTCCGACATTCTGGTGTGGACCAACGTGTTGCGGATCAAGGATCTGAGCCTGCGCATCCGGCGCCATGAGGACCGTCTGCTCATCGACGCCCATTATCTCTATGCGCCCAAGCCCGCCCGGCTGGAAGCGCAACCCGATTACCGCTCGCGCAAGTTCTTCGAGCTCGTGCGCTGGTTCGTGTTCTACCCGGTCGCCTGGTACCTGCAGCACTTCCGCGGGCTCTACCTCATGCACGCCTCCGGGCTCGACATCGGCGGCCGCGGGCTGGTGATTGCCGGCGTCGGCGGAGTGGGCAAGACGACTACCGCGGTTGCGCTGCTCGGCCGTGGTCGGACGCGCCTGATCTCGGAAAACCTCATCTTCCACGACGGCGCGCGCATCTACTCCTGCTACGAGCCCATCCGGCTCGACGACGCCAGCGTCGACTTGGTCAGCGCTGTGCGCGACGTTCTTCTGCCGGCCGAGATTCCGGGCGCCGCCAACCCCAAGAACATGTACCACGTTGGCCGCCACGCCGTCTCGGAAGTGGCACCCGCCCGCGTGCTCATCCTCCCCCGCTTCGCCCGCGCGGGCTATGTGCGCCCGCTCTCCGTCGACGCCTGCCTGGAGCTGCTGGTGGCATTCAACCAGCTGACGCTCGAGGTCAACGACTTCTACTGGTTCGCCGCGGCCCTCGACCTGCTGTGGCCGACCTCCGGCTCTCTTGCGCGGCGGGTGGCGGTGCTCCGCGAGCTCCTCGAGCGCATGGACCGCTACGAGATCGGAATCGACCGTTCTCGGGGGGTTGCGCCGGTAGTCGACAGCATCCTCGAGCGGATGGGGTCCGCAGGCGGGGGTTAACGATCCGCCCCAGGCGATTTCCGCATAGCCATCCCGCGCGGGTGGTCTATGGTGTCGTCGCGAGGTGAGCCGGGAACTTCGCGATGTCAACTCAGCGGCAAGGCCAGCTCGCGAAGCCCGGCAACCATTTGGCGATCAGGCGAAAGGGGGCTAATCGAGCCGTTCCCGGCACGCAAAATCGCACGTGCGCCGGTGCGGGCAGTCGTACGCGCAGCCGGCGGCGCGGGCGAAGCCGGCCACGACCTGATCGGCGGCCTCGGCCGCGCCGGCCAGACGCCGCGCCGCCTTGGACGCGCGCGCCAGACCCGCCGCGTCGGCGGCGTAGGGCGACGCGAGGAAACCGAGCCGGAACAGCGTGTGGCGGACCAGGCGGTGCGGCAACGCGGTGTAGTCCGCGACGTCCGCGTGCCGCAGCACGCCGAGCCGCGCGAGCATGCTCATGATCCAGAACAGCTCGATGCGGAACAGGCCGCGTCCGAGGGCCCCCTCGAGCACGTTGAACGCGTCGGCCGCCGACCGCTGCTGGTCGAGCGTCGCCGCCAGCTCGGGGTACTCGGCGCAGCGGCGCGCCACCAGCGACGCGAGCATGAGCGCGCGCGCGTCGAGCGTGCCGAGGAGCGCCGACGGCATCGTGCCCTGATACAGGTCGCGCAGGATGCCGGTGTCGTCGAGGTTCTTCCACGCCGCGAGCACCGCGGCGCGCTCGGCGTCGTAGCGGAACACCAGCGCGGCCGCCACCGCGATGCGGTACAGGACCTCGTCCGGCCTGTCGAACCACGCCTCGGCCTCGACGCCGAAGTCCTCGGGCGCGAACCCGGTCGGCGCGCGGCCGACCTCGCGCCACCACGCGTCGAGGCGGCGGCGCGTGTCGTCGCACACCTCCTCGGGGAAGACCTCGGCGCCGGCGAAGCGCGGCACCGGCACCGCAGGCTCGCGGTTGCGCGGCGACGGCAGCGCCTCGCCGCCGACGAGCCAGCGCAGCACACCGTCGGTCGTCGCCGCGGCGGGCGGGGGCGCGGCGGCGGACTTCTGCGTCGGCTCATCGACCGGCGCCGCGACCGGCGCCGCCTCGGCCGACGCGTCGAAGCGCGGGATCTCCGGGTCGGGCTCGGGCTTGTCGAGCGCCAGGAACTCGTCGACCTCGAACACGGCGGCGCGATCCGCGAAGCGCGGGGCGCGCCCGCTCAGCGTCACGGTGATCCCCAGCGGCCGCAGCACCTCGAGCGCGGTCGCGATCTCCAGCCACGCGTCCATGTCCGGTCGCGACGGCACCGTGCCCTTGTACGCGGCCGACGTGAGGTGCTTGTAGATCTCGTCGCGCACGCGCCCGCGCTCCTTGCACATGTCGAGCACGGTCTTGAACAGGAGCGGGTTGAGATCCCAGAGCCGATCGGCGACGACGTCGAGCGCGGGCCCGTCGTCCTTGGTCGCCGCGACGCGCTTCATGAACGGCGAGCGCGCGACGTGAGCCCCGCCGGCGCCGAGAAACCGCAGCGTCGGCATGGGCGCCTCCGGCCGCCACAGCTTGGCGTCGCGCAGGCGGGCGCGGAACTCCGCGAACGTCTCGCCGGCCTCGGGGAGCCCGCGGCACACGTGCACCATCGCCAGCACGGCGGCGCGCGGGTCGGGCTGGAGCGGCGGGAATTCGATGACTTGCGGCACGGCACCATCCTATGCGGCGCGCGCCCGGTCGGGCAAGCCGGGGTAGGCGGAAAACTACCGATCGGTGCGGTCGATCCGGCGGAGCCGGCGGAGCTGGATCGAACGAGCCATCCGCGGCGCGCGGCGCCGGGGTTTCCGCCGGGTTATGCGGCGGCATGCGCGGTGCACGTTTCCGTCGCCATGAGCGCATGGGCAAGCCCGATCAAGAACAACAGCGACGGAACGTGGACCACGACCGACCCGCCGACGAACTTCGATCCCCTGTCCGCCCCCGGCGCGGCGGTGACGCGCAATCGGCAGGGCACGATCACCAGCGTCGATCTCGACGGCGCCGACGCGGAGGTCGACCGGCAGAACCGCGCCGCGGCGCAATCCGGCTTCGACGACGCCGCCCAGTGGGCGGCGCAGTGGCAGGACTAGCGGCGCGGCTTGGCCAGTCGATACACGCTCACGGGGCGCGGCTCGCCGCCGTCCGCCGGGGGCACGTCCTCCGGGTGCGGAACCGTGCGGACGCGCGCCGCGAGGAGCCCCGCGCGCGCGGCGCCCTCGATCGTCGCGTCGCCACCCAGGCGATCCGGGTCGGCGAGCCATGCCTCGCCGCCGGGTCGAAGCAGCGCGGCCACCGCCCCGCACAGCGGCGCCAGCTGGTCCCGCTCGTACACGACCTCCGCGGCAAGGACCACATCGAAGCGCTCGACGAGCGCCTCGGGGACGCGCCCCCACACGAGCGGCAGGACCTGCGCAGCGACGCGGTTCTCGGCCGCGTTCTCGGCGGCGAACGCCAGCGTCGCCGGCGCACCGTCGGTGAGCGTGACGTCCGCGCCGGCGCGCCCGGCCGCGATCCCCGCTGCCCCCAGGCCGCAGCCGAGCTCGATCACGCGGCGGCCGCGCAGGTCGAGCTCCTGGGCGACGATGCGCGCCAGGACGATCCCGCCCGGCCACACGCGCGCCCAGTAGGCGAGGCGCCGCTCCCCGGGCGGCCGCGTCTCCTCGGTGCGCTCGGCGTCGATCGGCGCGAACAGGCGCAGCCCGGCGATCTCGTGCACCCTCACCGCCTCCGCCGGAAACCCTGCCACCGCGCGCCCGGCGTTTCCGACGATCGCCACGTCGCCATGCTCGCATAAGATGCGGCGGTGCGCAGCGCCATCCCCTTGCGAGAGCGCAAGCTCGACGCCCTGTTCCTCGCGTTCTTCGTCGTGAACCTCGGCTTCATCACCTACATCGTCGACCTCGAGCAGCTCGTCATCGCCGACCCGGGCTCGTTCGTGTATCCCGTGTGGCCGCCCAGGCCGTTCGTCGATCTCGTCCACTGGTGGGCCGGCGCCTACGATCCGCTCCAGTGGGCGCGCCCGCCGTGGTGGCGCGCGACGATCTGGATCGACGTCGTCGCGTTCGGGCCGTTCTACGTCGCCGCCATCTACGCCTTCTGGAACGGGCGCGAGTGGATCCGCGTCCCCGCCCTGGTGTGGGCCGGCATGATGATCTCCAACGTCACCATCATCATGTTCGAGGAGACGGTCGGCCCGCACGCCACGCCGCGCTGGGCGAACGTCGCGCTGGCCAACCTCGCCTGGGTCCTCCTGCCGCTCCTGCTCATCGCCCGCCTGTGGCGCGATCGCCCGTTCACGCGCATCTCGACGGAGGACGCGTGACCGATTTCGCCGCCCGCTACGGTCCGTGGGCCGTCGTCGCCGGCGCGTCGGAGGGGCTCGGCGCCGCGTTCGCGCGCGCGCTCGCGGCGCGCGGCCTGAATCTGGTGCTGTTCGCGCGCCGCCGGGACGCGCTCGACGCGCTCGCCGCCTCGCTCGGCGTCGAGGTCCGCGCCGTCGCCCTCGACCTGGCGCAGCCGGATCTGGCCGCCGCCGTCGCCGACGTCGTCGGCGACATCGACGTCGGCCTTCTCGTCTACAACGCCGCGTATGCGCCCATCGGCGCGTTCGCCGAGCTTCCGCTCGCCGACAAGCTCCGCGCGGTCGACACGAACTGCCGCGGCCCGGTGACGCTCGCCGACGCGCTGGCCCCGCGCCTCCGCCGACGCGGGCGCGGCGGCATCGTGCTCATGTCGTCGCTGGCCGGCGCGCTCGGCTCGCCGCTGGTGGCCACCTACGCCGCCACCAAGGCGTTCAACCTGGTGCTCGCCGAGGGGTTATGGGACGAGCTGGGGCAGCTCGGCATCGACGTGATCGCGTGCCGCGCTGGGGCAACCCGCACCCCCAACTACGAGGCGTCGCAGCCGGTGGGCAAGGTC
>DATFWE010000191.1:0-2236 GCA_035259575.1 Haliangiales bacterium | reverse complement strand
CGCCTTCGCGCTGACGGCCGCGGAGCAGGCGCTGGAAGCCGCCGGCATCCGGATCGACCAGCTCGACCCCGCGCGGGTCGGCGTCGCGCTCGGGACCACCCTGGGCGGCATGGCCATCTTCGAGACCTGGGATGCGGCCGTTGCCGCCGGCAGTCCGACGCCGCCTGGGCTCGAGCGGATTCCGTACTATGCGCCCGCGGCCCGCCTGGCCGACGTGCTGGGAGTCCGCGGTCCGGTGGTGACGCCGCAGCTCGCGTGCGCGTCGGGGACGGCGGCCGCGTTGCTGGCAGCGGACTGGGTGCGCGCGGGCCGCGCCGACTTGGTGCTCGCGGGCGGCACGGATCTGCTGTGCCGATTCGTGGTCGCCGGCTTCAACTGCCTGCACGCGACCGCCGACGTGGCCCGTCCGTTCGATCGCGACCGTCGCGGCCTGGTCCTTGGCGAGGGCGCCGCAGTGATGGTCGTCGAGGAGGCCACGCACGCCGCGCGGCGCGGAGCCCGGGTGCGCGCGCGCGTGCTCGGGACCGGGGCCGCGGCCGATGCGACGCACATGACGGCGCCCGATCGCGAGGGGAGCGGTGTGGTGCGCGCGGTGCTGGCCGCGCTCGCCGACGCGGGCCTCGATCCCGCCGCGGTGGACTTCGTCTCCGCGCACGGCACCGGTACGCCGTTCAACGACGCCATGGAGGCGCGCGCCCTCGAGCGTCTCTTCGGCGACCGGGCGGTGCCGGTGAACTCGATCAAGGGCGCGATCGGGCACACCCTCGGCGCCGCGGGTGCGTTCGAGGCGGTGATGTGCAGCGGGGTCCTCGGAGACGGCACGATTCCGCCCATCGTGGGTCTCGAGCATCCCGATCCCGCCTGCGAAGCGCTCGACCTGGTGCGTGGCGAGTCGCGCCGCCACGAGGTGCGCGTCGCGCTGTCGACGTCGTCCGGCTTCGCAGGCGCGAACGCCGCGCTGGTCCTCGGGCGCGCATGACAGCGATCGCGATCACCGGAGCCGCCGCCGTCGTCCACGACGAGCTGGCGGAGCTTCCCGAGGCCGTGCGGGCGCGGGCGGTGCGCGCCGAGCGGGTGACCCAGCTCGCCCTTGCCGCCGCCGGTCGCGCGCTCGCGGATGCCGGGCTCATGATGACCGAGGGCGCGCCACGCCCTCGGCTCGGTGTCGCTCTCGGCACCGCCTTCGGCTGCTTCCTCACCAACGCGGCCTATCAGCGCCGCCTCGCCGCGGACGGCGCCAAGGTCGCCAGCCCTCGGCTGTTCGCGGCGACGGTCTCGAACGCGGCCGCGGGCGAGGTCGCCATCGGATTCCGGCTCGGCGGTCCGGCGATGACGGTCACGGCCGGCGGCGCGGCGGGGTTGCTGGCGATCGCGCACGCGGCGGACCTGGTCGCCACCGGGCGTGTGGATGCGATGGTGGCCGGCGGCATGGACGCCAGCGACGAGGCGCTCGAGCGCTGGCTCGCCGACGGCGGCATGGCGATGGGGGAGGCCCCGCCCCGGGACGGAGCCGGGATCTTCGTCCTCGAGGCGCTGCAGGGGCCGCGCCGGCGCGGCGTGCCGCTGCGCGGGCGCGTCCTGGGACACGCCGCGGGATTCACGCCCGAGGGCGACGCGGAGGCGGCGGCTGTGCGGGCGGTCGTCTCCTCGTCGCTGGTGGATGCAGGCGTGCGGCCGGCCGACCTGTCGCTGGTGATCGTGCGGGACGCCCCGCGGACGGCGGAGCGCACCCGGCGCGCGCTGCAGGCCGTCTTCGGCGCCACGCCGCCGCGCGTGCAGCATCCCTCGGCGGCGTACGGCGAGACGTTCGCCGCGGCCGGCCCGCTGGCGCTCGTCGCGGCGCTCGCCGACGGGGGCGCCTCGGCACCCTTCCTCGTGCTGGACGTCTGCCCGAGCGGGCACGTCGGCGCGCTGGTCGCGGCGGCCGCTGCGGGTCGCGCGTGAGCCAGCTCGCCGGCCATCGGGTGCTCGTGACCGGGGGCTCGCGCGGCATCGGCCGGGCGATCGCGCTCGCCTGCGCCGGCGCCGGCGCGGCGGTCGCGTTCAACTGGTCCCGAGACGAGGACGGCAGCGAGGCCGAGGAGACGCTGGCCGTCCTGCGCGCGACGGGGGCGACGGTGCACGGCGCGCAGGCCGACGTCTCGGATGCCGAGGCGGTGAGCCGCCTCTTCGCATCCGTGCGCGAGGCGCTCGGCGGCGCGCCCGACGTCCTAGTGAACAATGCGGCCGTGACCCA
>DATFWE010000190.1:0-13772 GCA_035259575.1 Haliangiales bacterium | reverse complement strand
GGGACGCCATCGGCGCGAGCCGCAAGTTCGCCATCGCGTTTCTCGACTGGACGGATCGCACGGGCGTGACCCTCCGGATCGGCGACGTGCGCCGGCTCCGTCGCGCGGCGTCGCGATAGGTACGTCGCACACGCTGGCGTCCCCGGCTGCTTCGACCACACCCACGACTTGGCTCAGCGCTCGTCGTACTCGTCGTGGCGGCGCCACCACGCCTGGGCGAACTCGAGCCCGTCCTCGTTCCTGCCCCACGGGGCGAGGTCGAGGAACTGGTACGTCCCCATCAGGCCTCGACGCCACGCGAGTAGGTGGAGTACGTGTGGTGGACAGCGCCGTCCTGGAGCGCGAAGACGCTCATGCCCTCCTTCTGCGGCTCGGCCTTGTCGACATGCCGGAAGTTGTAGTCGGCGCCGTTTCTCCGCTGCTCCTCGGTGAAGGCGACGCCGAAGTCGTAGTTGAAGTCGGTCCCGAGCGACGAAACCCACGGGAATCGCCAGCCCATCTGCCGCTTGTAGTCCTGGAGCTCCTGCAACGGCGCGATCGACGCACACACGAGGGTAATGTCGCGGCCGTTCAGGTGCGGGATGACACCGTCGAAGTGATCGGCGATCAAGGAGCATCCGGTGCATCCCCGGCGCTCATCGGTGAGCCGGGCTCCGTAGCCGAACATGAAGTGGTAGACGAGGAGCTGCGACCGCCCTCGGAAGAGGTCTGCCAGCGAGGCGCTCCCCTCGTCGGTCTCGAATCGATACGCCTTGTCGATCCGGACCCACGGCAGCTCCTGCCGCCGCCGCGCCAACTCGTCGCTGCGCCGCGTTAGCTCCTTCTCCTCCTTGAGCAGCGTGAGCCGCGCTGCAAGCCACTGTTCACGCGTCCCGGTCTTGTGTGTCATCGTCCTTCTCTCCTTCGTCGGATGTCCCTCGGTCGTGCTTTCCATACTCGATATGACTTGGTGGTTGGCGGTCGTGAGATGAAACTTGCGCCCGGGTATCGAACAGTGGGAGTGACAAGTGTGGCGGGATTCAGATGGACTGCATCGCAAGGGCGACCTCGCCGGCGCCGCGACGAGGCACGCACGGTCTGCGCCAGCGTCAAGGACGCCGCGCCCCTGCTCTGAATTCCCTGTTCAGGCGCGCGCCGGCGCGCCGTTCTTCTGCTTCGCCTCCGCCTTCACCGCGTCCAACAGCCGCCGCGCCTCGATCACGTCGACCGGCGCGCGCGCGTAGCGCGCGGCGTAGTAAAGCTCGGTCAGGCCGGCGAAGGGCCGGCCGCCGGGCGCGTTGCGCTCGACCAGCGCCCCGGCGAACTCGCGCGGCGTGGCCGCGGCCGGGCGCATGTGACCCCGCCGCGCCATCGCCCGCGCCGCCGTGGTGTAGATCGCCACCACGGGGTGCTCCGCCCCGCGCGCCGCCCCGTCCCCGGCCGCGCGCTGCCCGCGCCGCGCCCGCCATAGCCGCCACCCCGCCACCGCCGCCGCGAGAAGGAGCATCGCGCCGCCCAGGGGCAGCTTGTGCGCTGCCAGCCACCGCGTGAACCGGCCGCTGCGGATGAACCCGTCCTTGCCCAGACCCAGCGCGTCGCCGATGCCGCGGAACAGCCCGATCTGCCGGCCGAGGTCGTACTCGATCACCCAGCGGAACCACGACAGGCGCACGTTGTCGACGAGCCGCCGCAGCTTGTCCCAGATGCTCGCGCCGCGCGCCATCGCCTGCGCCGACGGCGTCGGGTCCCACGTCGTCCACCCCACGCCCTCGAGGTACACCTCCACCCACGAATGGGCGTCGCCGCTGCGCACCGCGATGTACTTGCCGTACTCGTTCCACTCCCCGCCGAGGAAGCCGTTCACGTTGCGCGTCGGCACGCCGACGGCGCGCAGCAGCACCGCCATCGCCGACGAGAAGTACTCGCAATGCCCCTCGCGCCGGTCGAACAGGAAGTAGTCCAGCGGCTCGCGCCGGTTGTCCGTCTCCATGACGAGCGTGTAGCGGTAGGTCCGCCGCAGGTACGCCGCCACCGCCTCCGCCTTCTCGTACGGCGTCGTCTTCCCCTCGACGATCCGGCGCGCCAGCTCGGCGACCCGCGGCGGCAGCTCGTCGGGCAGCGCCCGGTAGGCGTCATAGTCGGCGCTGGCGTCGGCGGCCTCGCGCAGCGCCGCCGCCGGCGCCCCCCGCGGATCCGACCACGCGACGTAGCGCAGGCCGCCCCCGTGCGGGTAGCGCACCTCGTCGTTCTGCCCCAGGCGCCCGATCGTCGCCGCGGGCGACCCGGGGATCACGTTGTCCACGTCGAACGCCGCCGGCGTCGACGCCGCGAACAGCGTCGCCGTGTCGAGCGGCTCGAGGTAGATCTCCTGGCGCAGCGCCTCGCGCTCGAGGTTGCCGAAGCGCCCCGCCGCGTCGAGCCGCACGCGCACGACGCCGTCCTTGACCTCGCGCTGGGCGCGCGTCCCGAACGCGTTCGGCGACCGCGACCACCGCCCGCCGGCATAGCGGTCGAACGCGACCCCGCGCCAGTGCAGCTCCGGCGCGCTCGGCCCCTGGTAGCGCGGATCGTCGACCTTGATGCGCATGACCACGGTGTCGTCGTTGCGGATCACGCCGTGGCCGCCGAGCGTCACGCCGTCGGAGAACCCGGCGAACGTGAGGCGCGACCGCGACCTCTGCCCCAGCCCCAGGCTGATGCGCGGGAACAGGAAGAACAGGAAGATCGACAGGAAGAACACCGCCAGCGACACCGCCGCGGTCGCGCCGAGGAACCCCGGCCCGACGATGCGGCGCGAGCTCAAGATCCGCTCCACCTCGACGCGCTCCGACGACGAATCGTCGGAGTGCTTGAGGAGGAAGTTCTCCTCCATCTCGCGGCGCAGGTGGAAGAGGATCAACGCCCACGTGGCGGTCACCACGTAGCCGAGGAAGCACAGCGCGTACGAGATCTCGGCGTTCAGCGTCGTTCCCGCCACCAGCATCAGGAACGTGAGCACGTACACCCACTGGTAGTCGCGCGAGCTCCGCCGGCTCATCAGCTTGGCGACGAGCAGGAACACCAGGAGGTGCGCGCCCGGCGTGATCCACTCGCCGTTGGACAGCGCGCTCAGCACCGTGTAGCCGAACGCGGCCACCGCGAGCGCGCTGAGGATCGCGGTCCACCGCTCCACCTTGACGCGCGGCGGGTCCCAGAACCACGACCCGAGCACGCCCACGCCGCCGAGGATCACCGCCCAGGGCGACAGCTCCTCGGACAGCGCCAGCGCGGCGAACGAGAACGCCACCATGAGATAGCTGGCGAGCTTGTGGATCGCCGAGAACCGCATCAGCCGGCCTCGATCACGCGCCCGACGCCGATCGGGCGCTCGCGCGCGCCGGCGCCGCGGTAGACGACGAGCAGGTTCTCGGTGCCCGGGTCGGCCGCGGCGTTCCACGGGGTCCCCGCCGGCACGCTGGGCAGGAGCGCCAGCGCGCGCAGCACGCGCGTAAGCTGCGCCGGCCCGGACTGGAACGGCACCTGCGTCCCGCGGCACACCAGACGCACCGAGTAGTGGCGCAGGAGGTAGCCCTGGGCGAGCGAGGCGGCCAGGCTGATCGCGCGCTCCAGCGCCTCGGCGGTCTCGGGCGGCGCCGGGTCGGCGACGGCGTTGTCGACGAACAGGGTGGCGCGCCGCTGCGATTCCTCCTCGTACTCGCGGACGAGCAGCCTCTGCCCGCTCGGGTCGGCGGCGGCCGCCTTGGCGCTCGACCGCCAGTGGACGTCGCGGATGTCGTCGCCGTGGCGCATCTCGCGCAGGCCGTGAAACTCGCCGCGCCGGCCGGCGCGCGCGCGCGCGTCCTCGCCGCCGAGCGGCCCGGCGGGCGCGGGCGGATTCACCGGGTACACCGCCGGGTACACGATGATCTCGCCCGGGTAGTCCACGTCGCGCGACTTGCGGAACAGGGCGAACGGGAACTTCGTCGACACGCGGAAGCCGGCGAAGCGGTACAGGCCCCGCCGCGAGAACGTGTGGCGGTAGCTCGTGGACTGCGTCCGCCCCGCGGGGATCTTCAGGAAGTAGCATTTCTTGTCGAGGGGCCGCGCCGCCTTCCGGTGCCCCTCGGGCTCCGCCACGACCAGATCCTCGATCTCGATCGACAGCGACGGCAGCCGCGACTTGGCGTTCTTGAGCGAGATGCCCATGAGGAACGGCCGGCCGGCGTGGATGCGCGCCGGCTGCTGGCGCGCCACGGTCAGGCCGCGCAGCGAATGCTCGGACAGGACGCCCGACGCCACGATCACCGAGCACATCCAGCCGAGGAGGAGAAACAGCAGGTTGTTCCCGGTGTTGAGCGCGGCGAGCCCCACTCCGAGCGTGATGACGATGAAGTACTTGCCCTCGCGGCTGACGCGCAGCCGCCGGCGGCGCCGCCACAGACGGGCGAGCATCACAGAGGAATCGGCACGCGCTCCAGGACGTCGTGGAGCGCGCGCTCGGCCTCGTCGCGGGCGCGCCCCAGCGAGTCCGGCTGCGACGCCAGGACAACGCGGTGCGCCAGCGCGGGCACGGCCAGCGCCTTGAAGTCGTCGGGGAGGCAGTAGTCGCGCCCGCCGGCCAGCGCGTAGGCCTGGGCGGCGCGGAACCAGGCGATCGCGCCGCGCGGCGACACGCCCAGCGTGAGCACCGGCGTGCGCCGCGACTCCTGCACCACGCGGAATGCGTAGTCGGCCAGCCGCTCGTCCACCCGCACCTGATCGACCATCTCCTGCATCTCGCGCACCGTCTTCGGGTCGGTCACCGGCCGGAGGTCGTCGACCGGATCGCCGCCGCCGCGCTCGACGAGCAGGCGCCGCTCGTCGCCCGGCGCCGGGTAGCCCAGCCGGATGCGCAAGAGGAACCGGTCCATCTGCGACTCGGGGAGCGGATACGTGCCGTAGTGCTCCTGCGGATTCTGCGTGGCGATGACCAGAAACGGCTGCTCCAGGGTATAGGTGTGGCTGTCGACCGTCACCTGCCCGTCGGACATCGCCTCGAGGAGCGACGACTGCGTGCGGGGGGTCGTGCGGTTGATCTCGTCGGCGAGGACGACGTTGGCGAACAGGGGACCGGGGCGGAACTCGAACCGGCTCTCGGCCTGGTCGTAGACGGAAACGCCCAGGATGTCCGACGGGAGGAGGTCGCTCGTGAACTGGATGCGGCGGAACGTGCCCCCCAGCGAGCGCGCCAGCGCGCGTCCCAGGGTCGTCTTGCCGACCCCGGGGACGTCCTCGATGAGCAGGTGCCCCCGCGCCAGAAGCGTCGTCACCGCCAGCCGGATGGCCTCCGGCTTGCCGCGAATCACCCGGGCGACGTTGTCTTCGACGCGGAGAAGGGCGCCGATCGCCTCTTGGCTGGTGGGGCGACTCGGGACCGCCAGGGGAGCCATTTCTCGCAGTATAGCAGCGCCGCCCGGAGCATGGCGAGCGCCCGGCCGGGGGGCGCGATCGGCCGCCGCGCCACGTCGGCGCGGCCCACGAGATCGCGCGTCCGCGCCAGACCGGGGCGGCCCCGCTCCCCGCCGTGGACGAGGAGCCCGGGCGCGCGCGCCCACAGGCGGTGCACCACCAGCCCGCTGCGGGTATGGATCACAACCACATCGCCGGGCCGCGGGTCGGCGCACGGGATCACGCGCACCCGTGCGCCCACGGGGAGGGTCGGCTCCATGGACGGTCCGACGACCGTCAGCTCGAGATTCCGCCGATGCACGTCGGACCCGACATCTTCTTGCAGGCCATGGCCAAGGTCTCGAACGTCTCTTCCGACACGACCGCAGGCGGCTCGTAGGGGAGCTTGATCTCGGCGTCGTCCTTCTCGGGCGTCTCGTCCGGCGTCATGGGTGCCTCACTTAAGGATTACCACAGCCCCTGGGCCGCGGCGGTTGATGTCTGTCTGCGAGTCCGTGAACGCAATGTCCGGCAACCCATCGCCGTTGGTGTCGCCGATCCAGAACACGCCGGTCGTGCCGGTGAACTGCGCGGGGCCAACCACCGTGTCGAACGTGCGCGGCACCTCTCCGCCGTAGAAGACGTAGAGCGACTTGGTGAGGAGGCCCGCCGTCACGATGTCCTCCTTCCCGTCGCCGTCCGCGTCGCTTCCGAGGCCGGTGGAGTTGTTCGCCAGCCCGGCGCCGATCCTCGCCGGCGGGTCGGTCAAGCTGAACGCTGCCGCGCCCGGCAGCGTCTTGGTGGCCGGGGGACTGGTCGTGCCGCCGGGGACGACCCAGATGCTGTTTCGCTCCTCGTCCGAGGCCATGATGTCCCGCTGCAGGTCGCCCATCGGGTCGAGGTACGAGCCGATCGCCGTCGGGAAATTGCCCTGGTCGGCGGTCGCCGGACCCACGATGATTTCCTTGACCTCGCTCGCCGCGCTCAGCTTGGTGAACGGCACGCCGGTCCGCGGCCTGCCGTAGAACACGTAGATGGACGGCGTGAACAGCGGGTCATCCAGGTCGGCGGGGCCGAGCGCGAGGTCGTCGAGGGCGTCGTTGCTCACGCGTCCCAACCCCGCCATGGTGGTGCCGTACTGACGGCCGCCGGTGAACTGGAACGCCACGGCCTCCGTGCCGGCCTTTCCGGGGCCGGTGCCCAGGTCACTGGGCATGCGGATCTGGGACGCGACCGGAGTCCCCGCCGGCGGACCGAACAGCACGACCGCGCCGCCCGAAGGCAGGCCGCCGTTATCGAGCGCCGCCGCCGGGGAAATCGCCAGGTCCTGGTTCCCGTCGCCGTCGAAGTCGAGCGTCGCCAGCGTGAAGCCGAAGAACGTCGCGCCGCTCAGGAATGCATCGGTCTGGTCGGGGAAGATCCGCACGTCCGCGTCGGCCGCGTCGCTGAGCTTCACCAGCGAGGCCTGGGGTTTCCACTTGCTCGACGCTCCGCTCTGGCCCAGGAAAATGTACACCACGCCCTGGTTTCCCGCGGCGAGGGGCGCCGCGATGGCCACGTCGTCCACGCCGTCGTGGTTCCAGTCGATCGTCGTCATCGCTAGGCCGAACATCCCGGCAGCCGCCGCATCGGTGCCGCGAATCACGAAGCTGGGCGTGGTCGCGATCCCGTTGGGTCCGCCCATGTAGATGTAGACCAACCCCTGGCCGATCAAGTTCGCGGGCATGCACGGCACGGACCCAGCCGGCCGGCACGCCGACGGCGCGCCGACCACCAGATCCTTGAATCCGTCGCCGTTGAGGTCGGCGCCGGTGGCGCTGGCGCCGATGTTGGCGAGCGACACGTCGTAGTCGTCCACCGCGACCGGAAGGAGGGCGGCCGAGACCGTGAACGTCAGGGTGAGCGGCGTGGCGTTCGACGCGACCGCCGAGCCGTTCCCCGCCGCGTCGAAACAGCGGAGCCCGAACACCAGCGGCCGCCCCGTCTTCAGCGGCGTCATCACCGTGGTCTGCTGCGTGCCGGGCGGGGCGCCGGGGATGATGGGCCCCGCCGGGAGCGCGTTCCACGTCGCCTCGTCGGGGATGGCCGACGACGACGTGCGCACCTGGCACCGCGCGACCTGACCCCCGCCCGTGTCCTGAGGCTCGGTCCAGGCGAGCTGCGCGGCGTTGCGCCGGAGCGCCGTGGCCACGAGCCCAGTGGGCGGCTCCGGCGGGGCGAGATCGACCGTCACCGACACGGCGGCGGACCCCACCCCACCACCGGAGGATGTGGCGCTGGCGTCGATGCTGTGCGTCCCCGACGGCACCAGCACGTTGCTGGCGCACCATGTGCCGTTTCCGGTGGTTACCGTCGCGGTGACCTCGCTCGCCGCCTGCCCGTCGACGCGCACCTTCACCGTCGCGTTGGCGGGATCCCCGACCGTGCCGCACACCTGGATGGCGAGGTTCTGGCCGTTGACCGTGCCGTCCGCTCTCCCGAGCGTCGCCCCGTTCGACGGCGACGTGATCGCCAGCGCGAGCGTTCCCAGGTTCACCGTGCAGGGGGGGCTGGTGCCCGTGAGACCGCTCTCGTCGGTGCCCTTGGCCACGATCGAGTTCAACCCGAGCGACAAGGTGATGTTGGCGAAGCCGCCGGCGTCGACCGGGATCTGCGTCCCGTTGCCCGGCGGGTTGGTCTCGATCCATCTGGACACCGCCTGACCGGTCACGAGCATTCGGATCTGCACGCCGTTGGCCGGGTTGTTGTCGATGTCGTCGGCGGGGGTGACGCTGCCGCCGCAGCGGTTGGGCGGCTGGAACGTCGTCACGATCATGTTCGGCGGCTGCGTGTCCACCGAGATGGTGCTCGTCAAGCTGGTGGTGATGCCGGCGTTGTTGGTGACCTGGGCCTTGCAGCTGCGCGAGCTCAGCGGACACGTCTGCTGTCCGCACAGGGTGACGCTGGTGAACGTCGCCGTGGGCGAGCCGCCCGACGTGGCGGTCGCGGTGAGCGCCTGCCCCGAGACGTCGCATCCCGTCAGCGTGACCGTCTTGCCGGCGCAGGCAGCGTCGATGGAGTAGACGATCGTGGCCTGCACGCCCGCCTTCTGGCTGTCCGAGTCGCTCGTTACCGTCGCGATTGGCGCGGTGAGACCGATCGCGCATCCCATGGTCTGGTAGCTGACGGCGATGCTCGCCTGGCACGTGTTGCCCGCGCGGTCGACGCCCGACACGGAGATGGGCACGTTGACCTTGGGCGCGCCGAGCGAGCCGATGACGGCCGCGGCGTTCGCCGTCACCGTGGCGGTCTGCATCGCTCCGTCGATGGAGAACGTCGCGACCTGGCCGTCGGTGTCCGAGCCGGACGGCTGGATCGGCGTCCCGGTGATGGTGGCGGTGACGTTGAACTCCGTCGTCGCCGGCGTCTGCGGCTGGATGTCATCGGCGGGGATGATGATCTTGCCGTTCGGCGGCGCGGTGATCTCGCACACCGGCCGCACGGTGTCGACGAACACCAGGTTGTTGGCGGACGTCCCCACGTTGCTCGAGGTGTCGCGGCACTGCGCCTGCAGCGAGTTGCGCCCCTCGTCCAGATCGACTGCGAACGTGGCCGTCCCGTCCTGGCCGATCGCCATGCGCGTCCCCGTCTGCACCAGGTTGAGGAACAGGTCGGCGCTGTTGCCGGCGGTGCTGCGCACCTTGACCGTCGCCTGGAACTTCGGCTTCACCTTGTCCGGGTCGAGGTCGTAATTGAGCACGGGGTCGGCGATGCCCGGGCGCGTGATCGGCGTCGGGGAGATCTCGACCACGCACGGCACCGACGGGGCCGTGCCCACGCCGATGTTGATGGTGGCGAAGCCCGCGTTGCCGCACTTGGTCGTCGCGTCGGCGCGCAGCTTCCACGTGCCCATCTCGACGAACGTCACCCGGAACGTCGCCTTCCCCCCCGCGGCGGCGACCGGCGTCGCGTTCGTCACCGTGCCCGACGGCGAGGTGAGCGCGAGCCTCACCTGCTGGCCGTCCTCGACGGCCGCATTGACCTTGACGTCGATCTGGATGCCCGCGGTGTTCGGGTCGACGTCGTCGCTCGCCATGATCGTCGCGCCGCCGATCGGGGCGGTGAACGCGACGGCGGGCGGCTTGGTGTCGACGTTGAGCATGACGGCGTCGGAGCTGACGCTGCCGTCCTGCGAGCGCGCGGCGAGGGAGTGCATCCCCTCGGGCAGGGTGAAGTTCGAGAACGTCACCGAGCCGGTGCCGGCCGGCTGGCCCACCTGTGGGTTGGGCGCGGCCCCGTCGAGCGACAGGTTGATGATGTCGCTGGAGCCGAACCCGGTCGCCGTGACCTTCACGTTGTATTGCAGCCCGTCGAGGACGTTGGATTTGTCGTCGGCGGCACACAGCTTCTTCACCGTGCCCGCCGGCGCGGCCGGGTCGGTGATCTCGAGCATGCGTGCGTTGGTGTTGTCGCCGCAGGCCGCGGCGGCGCAAACCAGGAAGACCCACCCGCGCTTCAGCATGTAACTCTCCTATTCCAATACGCGCAGCGACGACGGCCTCACCCGCGTTCTCGTGAGGGGCGGCGGCACAGCCGTGTGCTCTGCTGGGATGACCCCGCGCTCCCGCAGAAGGTCGCGCAGGATCACCGCATGGCGGCAAGCCTCGCGCGATGGTCCATCGAGCTTGCCGTCCTCCAGGTACGCCATGGCATGGCAGCGCCCGCAATAGGGGCGTAGGTCGCAGGCGTTGCACTCTTCGATCCGCCGCCAGGTCAGCTCGCGCAGGCGCTGGATCTCGGGCGAGCCACGCCAGATCTCGCGGAAGCTCTGCCGGCGGAGATCCCCCCCGTAGATGGGGATCGTGTGGCAGGCGGTGACCAGACCCTGCGGCGTGATGCCGCACACGTCCTGCCCCGCGCGGCAGGGCGTCACGTCGAGCCCCTTGGGTGGCGGCGCCTCGCCGTCCACGTACGCGCGCTCGTAGTAGCCGCGCACCGCTTCGTCCGACGGGCGGTGTCGCAGCGGGCCCACGTCGCCGTCCTCGCGGGTCGTAACCTTGGGATCCAGCTGCACGTGGCAGCCGAGGCGCTCGGCCACGCGCTGGACGCCGTCGATCCCGTCTGCGTTCATGGCCATGAGCGGCGACTTCAGCACCACCGGCACGCGGCGCAGGCGCAGCCGCTCGGCGGCGTCGAGCGTGCGCTGCCACGAGCCGCGGATCTGGGTGATGTGATCGTGGACGTGGGGGTCGCCGGAGTAGAACGACATGTCGACCTGGATCGACCCGAGCTCGGCGATGAGGTCGGCGCGCGCGTCGTTCACGAACCAGCCGGTGGTGAGGAGCTTGACGGCGAAGCGGCGGCGGCGCGCCGCGCGCAGGATGTCCTCGGCATCGCGGCGCATGAAAAACTCTCCGCCGGTGAGCACGAGGAACAGCGTGCCCTCGTCGGCGAGCTCGCCGAGGATGCGATCGATCTCGGCGAAGCTCAGCTCGTCCGCGTCGCCGTGCGTCTCGTAGCAGTGAACGCAGCCGTAGTTGCATCGGTCGGTGACCTGGAACGTCACCGACGCGGGCGCGCGGCTGCGCACCGCGGTGCGCGCGAGCAGGTTCGCGGCGCCGCGGGAGGGGTCGAACGTCGCGCTCACGCGACGACCTCCAGGATCCCGCGCGCGCGCAGGTCCTCGCAGAAGCGGGCGGCGTCGCCGCGGGCGCGGTCGAGATCGACGTCGAAGCGCCGCGCCAGGGAGGCCGCGACCTCGCCCACCGTCCGTCCGGTCTCCGCCAGGAGCCAGATGTAGGTACCGGTGGCGTTCAGGGAATGAAGCTTGTTGTCGTCCGGCGTGACCACGAACGCCAGCCCGTCGATGACGCGCCCCGCCGTACGCGGGTTCTGCCGGTAGGTCAGGTCGGACATCCCTTCCTCAGAGTAAAGGACGCTCCGCCCGGGTTCAAGTGACCCCGAGCACGACGGCCACGTCCGGATCCTTGCGAAACTCGAGCACATAGCATGGCACTGCATCGACCAGAGCGCCGGCCGCGGCGAGCACCCGCGCCGCGGTGCGCGCCTCCACGACGTAGGCCATGGTGTTGCGAAGGAGCTGCGGCAGCGCGTCGCGCGGCGGCAGGCGCGTGCGCAGGTGGCGGCCGCCCTGGACCAGAAAGTGCAGGCCCGCGAGGGGCGCGGCGCCGTCGGGCGCCGGACCGATCTCGCCCGCGAACGGCGTCGCATGGGCGTGGAAGCGGCCGGTCGGATCGGGGCGCACCGCCGTGAGGTCGTCGCCCAGCCGCCGCAGCGGCAAGAGGCGCGAGATCGTCGATTTGCCCGCGCCGCTCTTGCCGAGAAACAGGAGCGCGGTGTCGGCCATCCCGCCCGACGAGTGGAGCACGAGCCCGCCCGCGCGGGGGAGCGCCGCCGCGACGGCTACGCGGAGCACGGCCTCGAGCGCGAACGGCTCGTCGACGCCGGCGAAGTCGGCCATGACTGGGCCGGCGTCGGGCGCGCGCACGATCCCGCGTCCGTCGCGCCGCTGGAGCCGGATCTCGCCCGGGCCGCGCGCCTCGGCGGCGAAGCCAGGGTACGCGCGCGACGACGGCTGGTCGACGGCGAAACCGGGGATCGCCTCGTAGGCGACGCGGACGTCGGGCTCGCCGCCGGCCGACGCGTATCCCTGCCAGCGGCCGCGCAGCGTCTCGGCCACCGCCGGGGCGTTGGTCTCGACCTCGATCTCCAGCCCGGCGACCCGAAACCTCATCGTGGGGTTAGTGTCCGAAAGCGCGGAAACCGTTCGAAATCGCCTCGTGGAACGCGTCCGGCCGCTCGTGCATGGGAAAGTGGCCGCAGCGAGGAAGGACGACGTGGGGCGCGCGCAGGCCCTCGGCCAGGGCGGTGCCCCGCGCGGGCGGCACGAGCAGGTCGTCGGCGCCCGACACGACGAGCGCGGGCGCGCGGATCTCGCCCAGGCGCGGCGTGGCGTCGAGCTCGCCGCAGGCGACGAAGTCCGCGCGCGTCTGCGCCTGGGCGGACGGAAAGCCGATGGCCGCGCTCCGGCGGCGCGTCGTCTCGGGGGTGTCCGGCGAGTGGGCGAGCTCCGCCATGGCCGCGTGCCAGCGCGGCCACTCGTCGTCGATGCGGGCGAAGAGCCGCGGCGATACCTTCAGGCGCGCGGCGGTCGTGACCAGGACGAGGCCGGCGATCTTGTCGGGCCACCGCAGCGCCGCCTCGAGCGCGACCAGGCCGCCCAGGCTGTGCCCGACGAGGATGGCGCGGCCCAGGCCCGCCGCGGCGGCGAACGCGCCCACCGCCTGGACGATGTCGTCGAACGAGCGCGTCTCGCCGCCGGAGCGACCGTGTCCGGGAAGGTCGGGTGCGAAGAGCACGTGGCTGCGGGCGAAGCGCCGGCACACGCCAATCCACATCGCCGACGATCCGCCCGCGCCGTGCACGAGCAGCACCGGCGGTCCAGAGCCGGCGCGACGGTAGCGGACGCGGACACCGTGGAGATCGAGGAAGGGCATCGTGAAAAGGCCTCGGGCCTCAGGCCTCAGGCTATAGGCCTCGGGCCCGGAACGGAATCGACATGATAGGATCCAGGAAGATGGCAGGGCGCCGCGTCACCGTGCGGAAGACCACGCTGGAAAAGCTCGACGATCGCTTCGACGTCGAGTTCTGGGCATCGGTATCCCCCGATGACAGGTTTGCTGAAGCCTGGCGCCTGAGCGAGGAGATGTGGCGCCTGCGAGGATGGGACCCCGGTGAACCAGGACTTTCGCGATCTGTTGCACGAGCTCATCGTCGCTGAGGCCCGCTTCCTGGTGGTGGGGGCGTACGCGGTGTCCTTCCATGCGGAACCGCGCGCGACGGGCGATCTCGGCGTCTGGGTGGAGGCGACCCCGGAGAATGCGCGACGCGTGCATCGCCCCTTGCGCGCGTTCGGCGCGCCGCTGTCGGATCTGTCCGTCGAGGATCTAGCGACTCCGGACCTCGTGTTCCAGATGGGGGTCGCTCCCCAACGCAAACGCCGACGCCGACGCCTGAAGCCTGAAGCCTGAGGCCCGAGGCCCGAGGCCTGAGGCCTGAGGCCTGAGGCCTATTCAGTGCATCTTGGCCCTGTGCTCTTTGATGGCAGCGATGAGCTCGGGGATCGCCTTCTCCCACGTCGTGACCAGGCCGTAGTCCGCCACCTGGAAGATGGGCGCCTCGCCGTCCTTGTTCACCGCGACGATCACCTTGGAGCCCTTCATGCCGGCGAGGTGCTGGATCGCCCCGGAGATGCCGATGGCCCAGTAGAGGTCGGGCGCGACGACCTTGCCGGTCTGACCCACCTGCCAGTCGGCGGGCGCGAACCCGGCGTCGGTGGCGGCGCGCGACGCGCCCACCGCCGCGTCCATCGTGTCGGCCAGCGCCTC